>CAMGTS010000094.1 GCA_946062035.1 uncultured Bacteroidales bacterium | reverse complement strand
ACTGAGTCTTTTCCAAATCTCGTACCTGCTCGATAATCCTGCCCAGTCCGAAATCGGAATCCGAAGCTTTGACATAAATGCCATTACCTGCTTCCGCAATCTGCCGCAGCGCCTCCTCGTCAAGTTTGGTAACAACAGTATTGCCCTCTCGGTCTTTCATCAACCCGCCCCCTTCATCCGGAATAGGTTCGCCCTGAGGTGTCCCGACTCCGATCGTGTAGACATTTATACCTGCAGCGGCAGCCTCACGGGCAGCCTCGACCGCATCATCCTCATGATTCTCACCATCGCTGATAAGGATTATCGCCTTATTGTTGGTACCTGCCATACCCTCTTCAGAGAAACTTGAGGCACAGGTCATTATAGCATCTCCTATCGCAGTCCCCTGAATAGAAACCGAATTTGTGCTTATCCCGTTCAGAAAGACCTTCGCAGAAACATAGTCAGCCGTTATAGGGAGCTGAACAAACGATTCTCCCGCAAAGACGACAAGTCCTATACGGTCATTGCGAAGCCTGTCCACAAGGCGTGAAATATCCATCTTGGCCCTATCCAGACGACAAGGAGAATAGTCTCTCGCACGCATCGAATTGGAGACATCCAAGGCTATCATAATCTCCGAACCGGCATTGTCGCTCTCCTTAAGCTTAGCCCCAATTTGCGGCCTCGCAAGCCCTATCACAAGGAAAAACCATGCGAGAGAAAAACAGGTCAGTTTGACCCAACCTCTTGATTTGGAACGCTCAGGCATGAGTTTGTCCACCAACTCCGGATCACCGAAGCGTGCGATTCTCTTGTTTCTTCCTCTTCTGTGCAAAGCATAAAAAAGGTAGAACAATGGTATCGCTATCAGCAATAACAGATATATAGGTTGTGCAAAAATTATCATACCGCCTCCTTTAATCTGGTAAATGTTTAGTAACGAACAATCTCAACAGAATCTCCAATGCCACCGCCGCAAATGCCGCAAAAGCGAAGATCATAAACAATTCCTTATATTTTGGGAAAGAGTCCACTATCGTCTTGCTCTTCTCCATCTTGTTGATTTCGTTATAAATCTCTATCAACTTGGTGTTGTCCGTCGCACGGAAATATTTTCCGCCCGTCTCTTCAGCGATATTCTGTAGAAGTTCCTCGTCAATTTCAACTTTTATATTCTGCACCTGCATACCGTATGGAGTCATCACAGGATACGGAGCCTCTCCCATCGCTCCTACACCGATTGTATAAACCCTTATCCCATAATCTTTTGCAATATCAGCCGCCATCTGGGGAGAAATCTCGCCTGTATTGTTCACTCCATCCGTCAGAAGAATAATAACCTTACTCTTCGCCTCAGAGTCTTTCAAACGTGATACGGCCGTAGCAAGACCATTACCGATAGCCGTACCATCATCTATAATTCCGCAGTTGACCTCCTTCATAAGATTGATAAGAGTCTGACGGTCAGTAGTAAGCGGACATTGCGTATAGCTCTCGCCCGCAAACACCACTATTCCCATCCTGTCAGCCGGTCTCTGGGATATAAATTCAACCGCTATCTTTTTCGCCGCATTGATTCTGTCAGGCTTGAAGTCCATCGCAAGCATACTTGTCGAGACATCCATATCCAATATAATATCAATTCCCTCGGTTGAATAAGTCTCAACATTCGACGAAGATCTCGGACGTGCGATGGCGAACACCAACGCAGCTACGGCAATACATCTCAACGCAAACGGAACATGCCTCAGAAATTTCTTGACCATGCTCTCTTTCTTGAAGTTCCAAGGTTTTACCGATGAAACCAACAAATAAGGCTCTTTCCCCTTTAACTCTCTCCAGACATAGAGGGCGATCATCGGGATAAGGACCAAAAGCAGCCAGAACAATTTAGGATACTCGAAAAACATTACTTCGCCTCCTCATTTTTATTATTACCAATCGTCTCCGAGCCATTTTCGGAGCGTCTCTCAGAACCCTTCTCCGAATAATTTACCTGAGCGTTTTCCGCACTTTTTCCAGCAGAAGTTCCTACACTTTCCTGCGCCTCCAACTGCTGCATGTACGCAAAGTTCACAAAGTTAACGGCTACAGGAATCGCATTTTCATTCTCATCCGCAGACGGAGTGTATTTTGCGAACTTCACAAGATCAGCTGTCCGCAGCATCTCATCTAAACTGGTGTATATCTTGGTATCCAACTTCTTGTCGCCTAATGCCTCAATAATTTCAGCCGAAGTCTTTTCCATCGCACCGAAACCATAGCGTGTTTCGATATATTCTCTGAGGACATCGGTAATACCGGTATAGTATGCCTTCTCCTTTCCGCCTTGCCACAACTTCTCAGTACGGAGTTTATCCAACTTTTTAAGGGCGACTATATGAGCCGGCTCTTTTACAAGACTCTTTCCGAAGAAGTCTTTCTGCTGTCTGCGCATTTTGATATATCTAAGCACACCCCAAACAACGACCGCTACCGCAAGGAGTATCAGAATCCAAGGCAGGACATCTTTGAAAGTGATCGGATATTTTTCCTGTCCCTTGATATCGAAAGGCTTGAACGAGGCCGTATCTATCTGGATTGTATTAACATACAAAAGCGACTCCTCCAAATTCAAAGTATCTATCCCGCCATCTTTGCCAGCGGTAATGATAATAGGTTTGGGAAGCTTATATGAACCGCTGTCAAATGAGGTCAGAAGAACATTCGCAGAGAGTTCGCTTATTCCGTTCTTTATGGAGATCGTATCAAGCACAAACTCCCTCACTATTTCGACTCCTCCATTAAAGGTGGTATCTTGTGCAAGTGCCTGTGAATAAGGAAAAACCTGCAACAAAGCATCTGACGGAACAGAGAATTTCGCCTTCAGCGCCACCTGATCTCCTATCAGAATCGAATCCTTAGAAAGCTCCACGCCCTTTACCGGCTTCCCGCTCTTTTTATCCTCTCCTGAGGATACAAGCGAGACGCAAAGGAGTGCGGCGGCCAGTAATATCGAAAGTCTTATCTTCATGTTTACCTTTTCTTAAAAAATGATATCAGGCTCTTCACGTAGTCACTGTCAGTCGCGATACTGACATTATCGACATTATATCTTCTGAAAAGATTCTGTGACCTGGCGCTAAGCTCCCTACTCCAACGGTTGTAATAGTCCCTGACCTGAGCGCTTGAGGTATCGACCCAGCTCTCCTGTCCGGTCTCGGCATCCCTGACCCTTACGAATCCCACATTCGGAATCTCTTTCTCTCTCGGGTCATAGACATTGATTACAGAAAGGTCGTGTCTGTTAACAGCTATCTTCAGGGCATCCTCGTAGTTAGGATTCCCGCTTTCATCGACATCAATAAGGTCCGAAAGAAGAAACGCCGTGCACTTCTTTTTTATCGCATTGGTCAGAAATCTCAGAGCCTCGGATATGTCAGTTCCCGCATGCTGCGGTTTGTATTCCAATAGCTCGCTCAAGATCCTAAGCAGATGGCTTCTCCCCTTTTTAGGCGGAATGAACTTCTCGACCTTGGAAGAAAAGAACAACGCCCCGACTTTGTCGTTGTTGATAGAAGCGGAAAAAGAAAGCACAGCCGCAATTTCCGCAATCAGCTCTCTCTTTGTCTTTTGCATCGTTCCGAAAACGCTCGACGAGCTGACATCCACAAGCAATACGACGGTAAGTTCCCTCTCCTCCTCGTAGACTTTCACATAAGGGGAACGGAGACGTGCGGTGACATTCCAATCCATATTGCGGACATCGTCACCGAACTGATACTCCCTTACCTCACTGAAAGCCATACCACGGCCTTTGAAGGCAGAGTGATACTCTCCCGCAAAGATCTGGTGGGAAAGAGACCTCGTCTTGATCTCTATCTTCCTGACTTTTTTTAACAGTTCGTTATCCATGACAGCTCCACCGATTAAGGAACGGCAACAACATTAACTATCTCAGTGATAATATTTTCAGTTGTAATATTTTCAGCCTCGGCCTCATATGTAAGACCAATCCTATGACGCATTACATCATAGCATACGGCTCTTACATCCTCAGGAACGACATATCCTCTTCTCTTGATAAAAGCGTATGCCTTCGCAGCCTTCGCAAGAGAGATACTTGCACGAGGAGACGCTCCGTATGAGATGAAATTCTTCAATTTGCCAAGACCGTACTCATCAGGAGTTCTTGTCGCATATACTATATCGACTATATATTTCTCTATTTTTTCATCCATATAGACATCTTTCACGACCTCACGGGCACGCACGATATCCTCAGGTTTCAGGACCGTGCTGGCCTTAGGGAAAATCCTGGCATTGTGCATCTTGATGATCTCCTTCTCCTCAGCCTTGTCAGGATAGTTGACAATAACCTTCAACATGAAACGGTCCATCTGGGCCTCAGGAAGCGGGTAGGTTCCCTCCTGCTCGATAGGGTTCTGTGTCGCCATTACAAGGAACGGAGCAGGAAGTTTGTATGTGGTATCACCTATGGTGACAGCCCTCTCCTGCATGGCCTCCAAAAGAGCGCTCTGAACCTTTGCAGGTGAACGGTTTATCTCATCCGCAAGTACGAAATTCGCAAATACAGGTCCCTGCTTTACAATGAATTCCTCATTCTTCTGCGAGTATATCATCGTACCGACGATATCAGAAGGTAGCAAGTCCGGAGTAAACTGAATCCTATTGAACTTTGCTGCGATAATATCCGACAAGGTACTGATAGCCAATGTCTTCGCAAGACCAGGCATACCCTCCAACAGGATATGGCCGTCGGCAAGCAAGCCTATGAGCAAAGATTCGACAAGATGTTTCTGACCGACAATAACCTTGTTCATCTCCATCGCTATAATGTCGACAAACGCACTCTCTTTCTGGATTCTGTCGTTGAGTTCCTTTATGTTTACACTCTCCATATTGTATGATTTATAATATTATTCTCAACCCGTCCGGGCAGTATTACAATAAAAATTGTTTCTGCTAACTTTGCACGACATGAAATACTTCATCCGTCTCTCATATAATGGCTCTCCGTTCAGCGGCTGGCAGATTCAAAAAAATGCGGCCAGCATTCAAGGAGAGGTGCAAAAAGCTCTTTCAGTGCTACTTAAGGAGGAAATCGAGATTACCGGTGCCGGAAGGACTGATGCCGGAGTCAATGCCGTAAACTATATCGCCCACGTTGAAATCCCCTCAAAGTATGCACTTGCCGGAAGTTTCAAAAGGGAGTTCATCTACAAAATGAATGCCATCCTACCTCGTGAAATACAAATTCACGACATCAGAAAAATGCACCCTGAGGCCCATGCGAGGTTCGATGCGGTCAGCAGGACATACAAGTATTTCATCACCCTTTCGGCGGATCCATTTAACAAACAGTTCACCTACTTCTATAAAAAAGGCAAGCTTGATTTCGATGCCATGAACGAAGCGGCGAAGCACTTTCTCGGCACTCACGACTTTTCGAGTTTAGAGAAGGTTGGAGGGCAAAATAAGACTTCGATTTGCACGGTCAGCGAGGCGCATTGGAACAAACTCTCAAGAACCTCCCCTTTCGATAAGATAAACAGGGGCGGCACCTATGTCTTTACCGTAACAGCAGACCGTTTTCTTAGGAACATGGTACGTGCGATGGTCGGCTCTCTGATAGAGGTGGGAGAGGGCAGGCACACGCCTGAATGGATAGACGAAATGCTCAACGAAAAGCGGCGCGGGGCGGCAGGAAGCTCGGTTCCTGCCAATGCGCTTTTTCTGT
>CAMGTS010000093.1 GCA_946062035.1 uncultured Bacteroidales bacterium | reverse complement strand
GATTATGAATATGAAAAAAATATGGAATTGGGTCATGTATGGGAACTTCCGGTGCCGTTCTTGTATGTGAGCTTTAGGTATGCAGGGATAAGATTCGTCATCCACCCGTTGCAATGGACGATGTTAGGCTGCCACCTCAATTTCTTTACTGTCTCCAATGTCCCTCGTGCGAAAAGTATGGCCCTTTCGTCGTTATCCGCAAAAAACTTGTCCTGCTCATCCCTGAATACGAACTTTCTCTTGAAGTAGTCTTCGTTTTCAATGAAATAAACCTGCATTTTCGCCTGTGAAATAGATGCGACCTTAATGACAAGCGGTCTGTCGATGTCGTTGACCGGGATGTTCATGCCCGACAGACGGATAACTTCGTGCAATTGATTGCGTCTCTCGTTGATAAGGCCGTATTTAGGCATAAAAGCCCTAATCTCAAACCCGGCTTCCTGAGCTGCTTGAGGCATATAGCGCCCGACAAGAGAACATACGGTTTCAGGAACGTATGGGGTTATTTCAGAACTTATGTAGAGAATTCTTACCGGACCTTTCATAGACGAATACAGTTTCCGCAAATGTAGCAAATTTTTTCAAGCTTTTAAAATCCATTTTATATCTTTGACGGGTGGTATTATGGAGAAAAAAGAGAATAAAATAATCAGGCGGAGGATACGCAGATCGTATGTATCATCGATAATCAGCATATCTCTTGTACTGTTCATTGTGGGCTTTTTTGCTGTTTTAGTTTTGAATGCGGGGGCTGTCTCCAATAAGATCAAGCAGAGCATGAGGATTTCTGTCATACTCAGGAACGATGTCGCCGATACGGCTGCAATACGTTTCAGCTCCAAGGTCGCCGCAATGAAGGAGGTGGACACTCTTGAGGTTATCTCAAAGGAGCAAGGGACAAAAGAGATGAAAGAGATGCTCGGCGAAAGTTTTCTGGATGTATTCGAATCCAATCCTATACCGGTTTCTATCGATGTCACCCTGAGGGCGGACTATTTTCATACAGACAGTATCGGGATATTCAAAGAGACGCTGCTAAAAGAGCCGGAGGTTGACGAGGTTTACTATCAGACTTCTGTCATTGATGCCATCAACAAGAACATGAGGAGGATAGGATTTGTTCTGACTATCTTTATAATACTCTTGATGTTCGTTTCCATTGTCCTGATTAACAACACTGTGCGTCTGAATATATTCTCAAAGAGATTTTCAATCCATACCATGAAGTTAGTGGGTGCGACTAAGGGGTTCATTATGAAACCTTTCCTGAAAAAGTCGGTATACCAGGGGCTTCTGAGCGGGGTTATCGCAATGGCGGCTTTGGTCGGCACTATTGTTTTTATAAGCCGGCAGGTTTCTGAGGAGTTTTTCCTTGTGGATATAGCGGAGGCGGCGGTAATCGCATGCGCCCTCTGCCTGTTGGGAGTTCTGATATGTGTGGTTTGCACATACGTTGTGGTGAACAGAATGACATCGATGTCAGTTGACGAATTGTACTATTAGATAAATAAAATTACGATAAATGGCTAATACTGAGGAATCTAAAAAGAATGAAGGCTTTGCGGTGCCTAAGAAGAATTTGCTCTGGATAATTATAGGCTTCGTTATTATGGTCGTAGGGTATGCCCTTATGATCGGCGGCGGGAGTAAAAACCCGACAGAGTTTTCCGATGCGATTTTCAGTTTTCGTAGGATTGTCCTTGCTCCGTTGGTGATAATCGCCGGGACGGTAGTCGTTACGGTCGCCATAATGAGAAAAAAGTAGAGGATTATGGATTGGTTGCACGGTTTGATACTCGGTATTATCCAGGGATTGGCTGAATTCCTTCCGATAAGCAGCAGCGGTCATCTGACTATTGGTCAGGAGTTGTTCAATGTAGGAGGCGAGGAGAATCTGACATTTGATATAGTTGTCCATTTTGCGACGGTACTCAGTACCATCATCGTATTCAGAAAGCAATTGAAAGGGCTTGTCAAAGGGTTTTTCTGTAGGGGCATGAATAAAGAGAAAGATTATATCTTCAAGATATTCGTCTCGATGATCCCGATTCTCATTGTGGGACTTTTGCTTAAGGACCATGTCGAGAAACTATTTGCTACAGATTTCATCAAGGAGCACACGGGCAACCCGCTCCTTGTGGTGGGCATAATGCTGATGATTACGGCAGCTCTGCTGATTTTCAGCGAATGGTCTACTGCCAGGCAAAATGCTCTGCCGACTAAACAGAGCGGCGGACAGGAGAGTGCGGACGATCTGAAAGAAGAGAAGGCCCCTATAAAATATTGGCAGGCTTTTGTCGTAGGAATCGCCCAGGCTATAGCGGTGTTTCCGGGACTGTCGCGCTCAGGCTCAACCATTGCGACGGGTCTTCTCGTGAAAGTCAAAAAGTCGGCTATCGCACAGTTCTCATTCCTTATGGTGATAATCCCGATTTTGGGAGAGGCGTTTCTCAGTCTTTTGAAATCTTTGGCTGAGGCAAGCAATTCGGTTGCGATTGACGGGCAGAGAACATCTGTCCTGCCTTTGATTGTCGGATTTTTCGCGGCCTTTATTTCAGGTCTTTTCGCATGCAGGCTGATGGTTAACCTTGTTAAAAAGGTGAAGCTCAACGGATTCGCATACTATTGTGCCGTAGTGGGGCTGTTGTGTATAGTTCTTCCGTACGTCTTGAAGTAGTTTTTCGCAATGGCTGGCAGGTTGTATTATTTCGTTTCCGATGTTCATTTAGGGTTGGATTATCAGAACCCGGAAGAGAGGGAGAAGAAATTCGCCTCCTTTTTGGCCGCATTGCCTGCCGAAACTTCAGATTTATATCTTTTGGGCGATATTTTTGACTTCTGGTATGAATATAAAAACGTGATACCGAGGGGATTTACCCGTACACTCGGTGCGATTGCGGCACTTGTGGACAGAGGGGTCAAAGTCCATTTTTTCAACGGCAACCACGATATCTGGACATACGATTATCTCCAGAAAGAGTTAGGGGTCGTTGTCGAAAAGCGGCTTGACATAGTGGAGATAGAGGGAAAACGATTCTGTCTTGGGCATGGAGACGGTATATGGGACAATTCCCAGTCCTATTCATTACTTCAGAAAATATTCAAATCGAAGTTCTTGCAGATACTCTTTTCATCCCTCCACCCGCGTTGGGCGTTTCTGTTCGGCCATTCATGGAGCAAACATAACAGACTCACAAGAGGTGTCAACGCAAACGCAGATGTCGTTAAGTATGTAAACGAGGAGAGTGTGAAATGGGCGAACGCCTATCAGAAGAAGCAGCCGGAAGGCGGCAAGATAGATTATTTCATTTTCGGGCATCATCACGTTGTCGTGGACGCTCCGGTCGATGGCGGAAGGCTGTTTGTTCTC
Source organism: uncultured Bacteroidales bacterium (assembly GCA_946062035.1). GTDB lineage: Bacteria > Bacteroidota > Bacteroidia > Bacteroidales > UBA932 > Egerieousia. The sequence goes on along the minus strand of CAMGTS010000093.1, from coordinate 2,391 downwards.
GGCGACTGGATCAATAATCCTGACTGTATTATCTTTGATGGTCATGAGTGTAAGTTGATGGAAATCAGATAAGTATCTGTGTTCATCAAGTGAATCTTTCCAACCGTCCGCTATATTATTTCCAGAACATGGAGTAGTAAAGGGCGTCGAAAGCTCCGTTTTGATATAGTTCTACGAGATCTTCCGTAGCTCTGTCTTCTCCGAAACGGTCATAAGGCTTCTTCAGGTCATTGCCGAAAATCCTTGCCACGGTCTGCCAGAAACCTGCCGACAAACGTCCCCTGTATTCTCTGATCACATAAAATGAAGTCCTGCCTAACTCTCTGTCAATCAGCTTTAAGAGAAGTCTTCCCTGCGAGACGCTTAGTTTCCTCAGAGGTTTTTCGAAGTGTTTGAACAGTTTTTTCTGGTAAGCGTCTATGTATTCGTTCCGCTGTTTTTCAGTGAAATGGCTTACTGCTATCACGCTGTCCGCTTCTCTGATGATTTTTCTTGCTTCTAAAGCGTAAGGATAGACCTTTTTAAAATTGTAGATCAGCCTTCGGTATTTTCTCCAGGCTCGACCTTTATAATTACCTTTGACTGTGCCGAATACGTATGCCGGCCTGATTGCGTCTACAAATATGGTGTCTCCGTCTTCGACGATGTAGTTCATCATGTTTAATTCGGCGTCCGCACCATGGGTCTCTCTGAATTTGTCGGCTTCCGCCTGAATTCTGGCCCGCTTTTCCATTTTCTTTTGAAGCCGCTCGTAATCTTTTCGTGTCTCGTTTTCAGAACCTGGTACGATGTTTTGCGAGTATGCTCTATGACTATCTGCGGCCAGAACGCAGAGCACAGCGAACGCAATACGCAGCGTCCGTCTGTAAATCGCAATATGTGACCAGGTTTTAACAGACATATACTCAGAGCATATTTTTTAGATAGAATGCAAAAATAGTGCAAATCCCGTATGGGTATTTTTATTACCTTTGGGTTCGCAGCAAAACTTGAACTTATGAATAGCTTCTTTCATTTTCAGGGTTTCACCCCTTGGGTGTTCCTTGTGGACTTCGGATTGATTTTCGGCCTCATGTTGGTCGGAAAGCTGATCAGAGTAAAAATAAAGATAGTCCAGAGACTGTTTATTCCGCCGAGCCTTATTGCGGGTCTGTTGGGATTGGCGATGGGCCCGAACGGTCTGGGATGGCTTCCTTTTTCAAACAATCTTTCTTCTTATGCGGCGGTGTTGATAGCGTTGGTTTTTTCCACATTGCCTTTCTCTGCTCAGAAATCCTCAGTAAAAGAGGTTGTTACGAGAGTAGGGCCTATGTGGGTCTTCGCACAGATAGGAATGCTGTTGCAGTGGGGGATCATGGGCTTGATAGGACTCTATATCTTCAAGAGTATCTGGCCGGAGCTTAACTCCGCATTCGGAGCTATGCTGTCAACGGGATTTTATGGAGGGCACGGCACGGCGGCGGCGATAGGGACCGCCTATGAAAATCTTCCGGGCGGATTGAAATGGGATGATGCGATGACCCTCGGCATGACTACAGCGACTGTCGGAGTGGTGGTCGCTATAATCGGCGGTCTGTTTATAATCAAATGGGGGACACGCAGCAAGCAGACAGAATATATAACTGACTTTAACGAACTTCCGAACGAACTTCGCACAGGTCTGATTCCTAAGGGGAAACGATGTGCGACGGGCGAGATAACGACATCTTCTATTTCAATAGAACATCTGACCCTTCACTTTGCGGTGGTTTTTGTGGTCGCTTTTCTCGGCTATGCGATGAGCGTTGCGGTTAAGAACTGGTGCTGTGACCTTGAACCTCCGTACAACGGATTGGAACTGCCGGTTTTTTCATGTGCGTTTATTGTCGGGTTGTTGGTCAAAAAACTTTTCGATGCGGCAAAATTCTCGGACTATGTGAATTGCGAGACGATCCAAAGAGAGGGGAGTTTTTTCACTGACCTCCTTGTAACTTGCGGCGTAGCTTCTATAAAACTCTCGGTATTAAGTAGTTATTGGTTCCAGTTGCTGTTGTTGATAATAGTCGGCGTGATAGTCGTCTTTGCTATAACTTTCTATTTTGGACGCAAACTCTCTCCGAACCATTGGTTTGAACGCTCTATATTTGCATGGGGATGGTGGACAGGAACAATGGCTATGGGTATAGCTCTTGAGAGGATTGTAGACCCGGAGATGAAGAGTAAGACAATGGACGACTATGCGTTGGGATACCTTCCGATAGCGCCGGTAGAGATTATATTGATAACGCTTGTTCCTATTGCATTCTCGGCAGGATGGGGCGGTTGGCTGATGTGGGCTTGTATTCTGTTGAGTGCCTTGCTTCTGATGATTGCATGGAGAATGAAGTGGTGGAAAAAATAAAAAATATGAAA
>CAMGTS010000092.1 GCA_946062035.1 uncultured Bacteroidales bacterium | reverse complement strand
CTGCTGAAATGCGGGAAAAAATCGCTGATGAATCCCACTTTGTCACCTGATGGAGCCGCTTTAGCGTTTACTTATCAGAATGATTTATATGTATATAACTCTCAGATAGATAAGATTGTACGCCTTACGGAAGACGGAAGCGAAGTCATTTTGAACGGATACGCTTCTTGGGTTTATTATGAGGAAATCTTGGGACGTTCTTCAAACTATAAGGCGTTTTGGTGGAGTCCTGACAGCAAGACTATCGCTTTCTATCGTTTTGACGACAGTGAAGTCCCGATGTTTCCTATATATGACCCTGCCTCTGCAAAAGAGCAGATCAGAAGAACGCACTATCCTATGGCCGGTGAAAAGAATCCTGAAGTCAAGGTCGGATTTGTAAAGGCTGACGGAGGTTCTATTGTGTGGGGAGATTTCGATTGTAAGGTTGACCAGTATTTCGGTATCCCGTTCTGGAACTCCGAGTCGTCTAAGTTTATAGTTCCATGGATGCCGAGAGTGCAGCAGGATTTGGTGTTCTATGCCGTAGACCCGTTGAATGGCGGTAAATCAGATGTTTATAAAGAGCATCAGGATTCTTGGATTGATTGGCCTGAACAGATGGTTTTCGTTGAGGACGGGTTCTATATGGTCAGGGATTTCACCATGTGGGAGCAGATTTACTTCAACTCTTTTGACGGTAAAGTCAGAAAGACCGTCACGAGCGGTAAGAACTGGGATATCAAGATGTTGAAGATAGATAAGAAGAAGGGAGAAATGTATTTTACCGCAAAACGTGAAATCAGCACGAGAGTAGATATTTATAAAGTCTCGCTCAAATCCGGCAAGATTACGAGGCTGTCGGAAGGTGAGTTCTCATATAGCGTGTTATGGATATCTGATGATTTCAAGACTATAACAGCCATAAGAAGCAATGCGGTGACACCTTTCCAAAGGGTGGAAATCTATACGGAGGGTAAAAGAGCTTTGAAGGTAATGGCGGATTCCAAAGGGGAGAATTTTGACAGTTACAATATAGCGATGCCTAAGATGCTGACTATCACTACTCCTGACGGATATACCATTCCGGCGAAGATGACGCTTCCGATACATTTCGACGATTCTAAGAAATATCCTGTGATTGTCCACATGTACGGCGGCCCTAATACGCCTCAGGTGGGGGATGTATGGTCGAAGCCAAGCAGAAACAATCATTGGTGGGCGTATCAGGATGTCATTCAGATCACTATTGACCACAGGGGCAGTGGACATTGCGGCAAGGAGGGGCTGAACTTCATGTACAGGAACTTCTTCAGCATAGAGCTTAAGGATTTTATAGAGTGGGCGAAATATCTGCAATCCCTGCCTTATGTCGATAAAGATAAAATCGGAATTTATGGATTCTCTTATGGAGGAAGTATGACAACGCTTTGTGTTACAGAGGGTTGCGAATATTTTAAATATGGCATAGCAGGTGGCGGTGTGTATGACTATATGCTCTACGACAGCCATTATACCGAGAGGTTTATGGACACTCCGCAACGTAATCCCGAAGGTTATAAAAGGACAATCATGGCCGATAGGGTTGCTGCATCAGGATATAAGGGTGATGCGTCAAATTTTCTTTTGCTTACTCATGGCGCCGCGGATGACAATGTACATATACAGAATACGATGTCTCTTGTCAAAGAGTTGCAGCTTAGGGGAATACAGTTTGACCTGATGATTTATCCGGGACAGCTCCATGGCTATAGAGGGGCGCAAGGCCGATTCTCCGCTATTCAGGATTACAGATTCTGGTATCGTCATCTTCTCGGAAAAGAGTCTGTTCCTCAAGAACTTACAGACGCTCTTGCTAATAAGCGTAGCAAGTAGACTGGTAAGAGATTTGATCAGCTTCCCAAGAAGCGTATGACGCTTTCTAAGGCGTTCAATAAGAAACCGGTAACCGCTGCCACAGCTTTCCCAAGTAGTGGCAGCGGTGCTGTTATGGCGGCAGCGGCTACGGAATAGACTGAGAGTGTAATGATCGGCATCACTATAATATTGGACAACAGGAAGTAGGATGAAGCGCCTCCGAAGTAGAGTAGTGTCATCGGCAATGTTGCGATTGTGCAGGCGACAGATATACCGGCAAGCTCGCTCAATTTACGGGCATATTTTTTTGCCACCCTTGCTTTTCCGTTATACGGGAAAATTCTTACAATACTTTGATTGATAATGGGATATATGAATATTATTCCCGCAGTCGCAGCGAATGAGAGCTGAAATCCCAACTTAAATAGAGTGGCCGGGTCAAACACCAGAATTATCAGAGCGGCAAAGGACAAAGAGGAGACTTTATCGCTTTTGTATGGACTGAGTTCAGCTATCTTCCAGATTGAGAGCATGATGCCGGCTCTTACAGCCGACGGGGATAACCCTGTCATGAGTACATATATGCTGATGATGACTATGGTTATAACGGCCTGTAGGCGTTTCAACTTTATGTTAAAGTGCAGTATGGATAAAAGCGTCTGTACAATACTCCAGATTATACCAACATGGAGTCCCGATAAAGCGAGTGCGTGCATTACCCCGGCGTTTATGTATGACTCTTTTATCTCCTTATCTATTAAGGATTTGTCACCGAGAGTCAGGGCGATGGCTGTCGCTTCTGCATTCTCATTATGCAAACTACGGGCAATCCTATTTTCGCAGAATTTTCGGACCGTAAGGCTTTCCTTTATGACCTTTTGCTGTATAACAGGGTTATATCCGGGAGAATAGACAGAGTATCTCATCATTCCCAAAATGCACAGACATAAGAACGTCGCGACAGAAAATATGATGCCTGATTTGCTCCTGAAAACAGAGCTTTTATCAAGAATAAATATGATTATCGTTAAAAGTAATGTGCTCAGCACACTAAGAAAAAAATAACCGGACATGCCGGACTTTTCCTGTAGCACTATTCCGAATGCGAACCCCAACGCCGCAAAAACTCCCAAACGCCTCATTATCTCACGCATTTACACTTCCCAAAGGTATATATTTTTTGCAGTCTGCATCTTGCTTTGCTTCTGCCTCCGACTTTTTGTACATTTGCTTGATATAGAAATTTCAGAATATTATGATAATATTGGTATTAAACTGCGGAAGTTCCTCAATCAAGTACCAGGTACTTGATATGAAGAGCGAGAGTGAAAACAACTTGCTTTGCAAAGGTTTGGTCGAGAGAATCGGTCTTGAGGTCGGCGAAATTTCGCATTCGGTTCCTGGACACGATAAGTTCAAGATTAGCAAACCTGTTCCAACCCATACAGAGGGAATTAAGAGCGTACTTGCGCTTCTTACCGACAAAGAGCACGGAGTACTCGGTTCTTTGAAGGAAATAAACGCTGTGGGCCACAGAATCGTACATGGAGGCGAGATGTTCAATAAGAGCTGCGTCATTACAGAAGAGGTGAAGAAAGGAATTGAAGAGTGCTCAGAGCTTGCGCCGCTTCACAACCCTGCCGGACTTCTCGGTATTCATGCTATTGAAGAGACCCTTCCGGGTACTCCTCAGGTTGCTGTATTCGATACATCATTCTATCAGACAGTTCCTGAGCATGCCTATATGTACGGACTTCCTTACGAATATTATAAGAATGACAAGATCAGAAAGTACGGCTTCCACGGTACAAGCCACAGATTCGTTTCAAAGGCAGGAGCGGAGTTTGCCGGTCTTGATATAAACAACTCAAGAATAATCACTTGCCACCTCGGTAACGGAAGCTCGGTTGCCGCTTCAAAGAACGGATGTGCGGTTGATACATCACTTGGACTGACAACAGTTGACGGCCTTCTTATGGGAACCCGTTGCGGTGCTGTGGACCCTGGTGCGATAACCTATCTTATGAAAAAGCACAATATCGGAGCTGAGGAAATGGATAAGATATTGAGCAAAAAGAGCGGATTCCTCGGTGTTTCAGGCGTTTCATCGGATGCAAGAGACTTGGAAGAGGCCGGCGCTAACGGCAATAAGAGAGCGGATCTCGCACTCACGATGTTCCGTTATGCATTGCTTAAGTTTGTAGGTTCATTCGCGGCTGTTTTAGGAGGGGTTGACCTCATCGTATTTACCGGCGGTATCGGTGAGAACGACGCTTTGACAAGAGAGTATGTCGCTAAGAACCTTGGTTATCTTGGCGTTGATTTCGACTTTGAGAAGAACTGCTCACTCAAGAGGGGAGTCAATGCAATGCTTACTAAGGAGAACTCCAAGGTTAAGGTTGCGGTTATCCCAACAAATGAGGAGCTCGTAATCGCTACTGATACACTTAATCTGTTGAAGTAATAAATTCGGACCTCTCTGATGCAAGGAATGTGAAGCGCATAGTATATATGTCATCATATAGCATCATGTTGAGGTTCAGAGCATTGAAAAGAAATATCACAATAATTACAAATGGCGTTTACGCCGAATAATAGAAATTATGCTTAAGAATTTTGAAGAGGTTTACGAACTTCTAAAATCTAAACCAAAAAGAAAACTGGCAGTCGCATGGGGTGTTGACAATCACTCTGTTTCTGCCGCATCAATGGCTATAGACAAAGGTTTCTGCGAGGCTACCCTTTATGGCGACAAAAAAATGATTGAGGCTGTTTGTGAAGAGGAGAAGATCGATATCAATAAGTTCACTGTCGTAGATATACCGAATGAGCTTAAGGCTATCGCTGAGGCAGTTACGGCTGTACATAATCACGAGGCTGATGTGTTGATGAAGGGTCTTTGCTCAACAGACAAATATATGAGAGGAATCCTCAACAAAGAGTATGGTCTGCTTCCTGCTAAGGCTGTCCTTAGTCATGTGGTTGTCCTTCAGACTCCTAACTACCACAAGTTTATCTGCTTCGGTGATATGGCGGTTATTCCGTTCCCTGATTTCAAGCAGAAACTGGCTATTGTAAAATATGTATACAATGTCTGCAAGTCTCTCGGTGTAGAGCAGCCTAAAATCGCGATGGTTGCGGCTACAGAACAGATGCTTCAGGGCATGATCGCTTGTACTGAGGGTGCGGAGATAGCTAAAATGTCAGACAGAGGTCAGGTGCCCGGCATCGTTGACGGACCTCTCTCATTGGATACTGCCCTCTCAAAAGAGGCAGCAGGCATCAAGAAGCTCAGAAGTGAGGTCGCAGGTGATGCGGATGGCCTGGTATTCCCTAACATTGAGTCTGGTAACGTATTCTATAAGACTAATACACAGCTTATTCCAGGTGTAAGAACCGCCGCTTTCGTTGCAGGTGCGGCAGCTCCTTGCGTTCTTTCAAGCCGTGCTGACAGTATAGATACAAAACTCAACTCTATCGCCCTTGCATGCCTGCAGGCTAAATAGGGAGTTTTAGATTTTTAGATGAGGAGGGTTCCCGTACTGTTGAAGTTTTTCGTAATACTCTGTGCATTAGGGCTTTTGCTTACATCGTGCGGAGCGGATGTTTCTGTATACGAAGGTTCTGGAGACGGAGTTGAGTATGCGAAATATCTGCGGATTTCGGGAGATACGATCACTTCAATAAATGTAGGCGGGGTCACGAACTCTTCGGAAGAGAGGTACTTGCTTGTACCGAGGGATTGCACGGATATCCTTAAGAAAAATCCTTTTGCGATTCCAGTTCCGGTCAAAAGTTGTGTGGCGATGTCTACTACATATCTTCCTCATTTAAAAGCTCTTGGAGAAATGAATGCCGTTGCTGCAATAAGCGGGACGGCATTTGTTTATGATAAAGGTTTGAACAAACTGATGTGAGAGCGTAGAAGC
>CAMGTS010000091.1 GCA_946062035.1 uncultured Bacteroidales bacterium | reverse complement strand
GAGAAATGAATGCCGTTGCTGCAATAAGCGGGACGGCATTTGTTTATGATAAAGATTTCAACAAACTGATATCAGAGCGTAAAATCGAAGATGTCGGCTCTGAAACCTCTCCCGATTACGAGAGGATTGTCGCTTTGGCACCGGATGTTGTCCTTGCGTATGGAGTAAGCGGTTCGGATAATTCTTATATTCAGAAACTCAGAAGATTAGGAGTAAGAGTCGTTGTGATAAACGACTATTTGGAGAGCGTGCCTCTCGCAAAAGTTGAGTATATCAAGCTATTCGGAGCTTTGACTCAGAAAAGGGAGTCGGCTGATTCTATATTCACATCAAAAGTGGCCAACTATAATGCTATCAAGCGTTTGGTGGAGAAGGAGTTAGACTTTGATCCGAAGGCTGCCTCAGAAAGAAAACAGGCGCACCAGGAAGGGGAGGCGGCTCAATCCGGCGACTCGAAAAGACGAACAAAGGTCCTGATAAATCTTCCGTATAAGGATATTTGGTATCTCCCTGGAGGTGAGAACTATACCTCTGTCTTGGTAAGAGACGCCGGAGGCGAGATTATGGGTGCGAAAATCGGAGAAACGGTCTCGTCTCAGGAATCTTTTGAGAGAATATACCTGTTGGGTAAAAATGCGGATGTATGGATTAATCTTAATTCCATGAGGAGCAGGAGTGAACTTTCTGAGCAAAATCCTATGTATAAGAATTTTCCTGCATTCAAGGCAGGTATGTTGTTTAACAATACCAAGAGGGTATCCGATGCTGGTGGGTGTGATTTCTGGGAGAGCGGCGCATTGAATCCTGACGAAATCCTTAAAGATCTGATAACGATATTCCATCCTGATATAGCGGAACGGCATTTTCCCTCAAGGGAGATGATGTATTATTTCAGACTCAAATGACTATGAAGAAAGTGGATATAGCGATAATAGGCGGAGGTGCGGCAGGACTTTTTGCGGCAGCTTACGCGGCAGAGGCTTTCAAGGCGGAGCCTGATTCGCTTAGGGAACGCCAGATAGTGGTTTTGGAGAAGATGCCCCGTCCAGGCAGAAAAATAAACATTACCGGCAAAGGGAGAGGGAATATAACCAATACAAAGATGTGGGATGAGTTTTCGCTCCATGTCCACCCTAATCCGAACTTTCTCAAATCGGCGTTCTACGGGATGAACACTTCGGAGACTATGAGCTTCTTTGGACGTATAGGACTTCCTCTTAGCGTGGAAAGGGGGAATCGTGTGTTTCCGAAGAGTATGCGTGCCATGGATGTGACTGATGCGCTCGTGCGTACCGCTAAATCTTCTTCACAAGTGGACATTGTCTGCGGTTGCCAGGTGGAAACTATTGAAAAACTAAAAGAACAGTCTGACAATGCGGCTTGCAAATTCTTGATAAAGACCGATAGGGGAGATTTTGAGGCGGAAAAAGTGCTTATCGCAACAGGAGGACTCTCGTATCCTTCTACCGGCTCTACAGGGGACGGGTACCGCTTTGCGGAAAGCCTTGGCCATACGGTGACGAATCTTTTGCCATCGTTGACAGCTCTTACACCTGTAGGCTATAAAGAGGGTGGAATGCTTTCGAAATTCGGTAAGAGCCTTGAAGGTCTGCAACTTAAGAATGTATCGGCATCGCTTGTCGTGAATGGGGCGGCTGTAAGAGAAGAGTTCGGAGACCTCGATTTCACTGATGGAGGAATTGAAGGCGCTCTTGGTTTCAGATTGAGCAGAAGCGGAGTGATGGCTCTGTCTAACGGACAGAAGGTCTCTGTTTCTGTGGACTTGAAGCCGTCGCTTTCGGTTGAAAAAATCGCTGACAGGATTAAAAGGGAGTCAAGCGGAGGCAACAACACCATCCGCTTCCTCTTAAACAGGCTGTTACCAAAGCAATTGATAGCGCCATTCCTGACCCTGAACAGAGATCTTCTGAACATTGATAACGGTAAGGCCGCAAGAGCGTTGCCTGAAAGACTGAAATCTCTTAACTTTGATATAGAGGGCTATGTGGGTTACGAACGTTGTGTAGTGACCAACGGCGGGGTATCATTGAAAGAGGTTTCACAGAAAACAATGGAGTCCAAACTTGTATCGGGATTGTTTTTTGCGGGAGAAGTCTTGGATTTGGATTGTGATACAGGGGGATACAATTTGCAGACGGCGTTTTCCACTGCGGCACTTGCGATGCACAATATGCTCTCAAGATAAGACTTGCGGATTATCTGATATTTATATTGATGTCTTTGTATCTGATGATTTGTTTTTCATTCACGACATCAACTGTTTCAATCGGTTCAGATTCAATAGCTATAATGTCGCCGACCCTCAACGAGACATATTCGGAAGTCGTCTCAACGGCTTTGTCCAAATCGGCGATCGTCGGAGTGCCGGTTATGTCATACGAGAATTCACTCCTTTCAGATAGTGCACCGAGATAAAGGTTGTTGTCGCAGTATTTACACAGTGCTTCAACCTCTTCTCTTGGAACCGCACGGGTCATCAGCCCCGGTTTTAGGTGGATGCCATAACCGATTGAGTTATAGTGCCGTGACGCAAACTTGGCTGCTACGCATTTGCCTGCCCTTGAAATTTTCGCATACACAAACGGCACAACTCTGACCGTGCGGACTTCGTCCGGATAGTAATAGTCCTGCTCTTTGCAGATTACCGTATCCGGAGCGATATAAAATGAATCGTTGTTTTTGTAAGGAAAAACGAATACTATCATATATCTTTCTGTAGGTCAAAGTACTAAGTCGTTTTCTGCGCCGTTGTCCTATCTCGTTGCCCTATGTCGTTGGCTGTGGACACCCGCCGCTTCAGATTATCTATGCTTCTCCGTTGTAGTTCTCAGGGTGTAGCTTGATATCAGTGAGAACCCTTTTTGTGTTCAAAGTGAAGTCCCCGTTAAGAATCCATGAATAGTAGCTTGGCTCACTTTTGAGCACTTCAGTCACGAGCCTGCCCTTATGCTTTCCGAAATTGAATACAGCCTGATTCTTGTCGTTGTAAACGATTCTTCCCGCATAATCCACGAATTTTGACCTTGAAGAAAAATCGGCAAGTTTCTGCACGTCGTTCTCAAGAGTGTCAGCATATTTATCCAATTGGGCTTCAAGGACTTCATAGGTGGCCATCGTGTCAGCTTCGGCTGAGTGGGCCTGAAGAAGATCTTTCTTGCAATAGAACTTGTATGCGGCGATAAGGTTTCTCTGCTCCATCTTATGGAAAATATTCTGGACATCGATCAACCTTTTCTTGCCGAAGTCGAACTGGATGTTGCAGCGGAGAAACTCCTCTTCCAAGAGAGGAATATCGAATTTCAGGAAGTTGTAACCGGCGAAATCGCAACCTTCCATCCATTGTGCAAGACTTTTCGCAATCTGCTTGAATTCAGGTTCATTCGCCACGTCTTCGTTTGTAATGTGATGAATGGCCGTAGCTTCGGCGGGAATTTCCATATTAGGATTGACCCTGCGGGTCTTAACTTCATTGTGCCCGTCAGGAAAAACCTTCACGGCGGAGATCTCGACTATTCTGTCTTTGGCGACATCAAGCCCAGTGCTCTCTATATCAAAGAACACTATAGGTCTTTTAAGATTCAGTTTCATGTAAAGCTTAACTTAATCTCATCGGCATAAGCAGAGCGCAAATTTCCTCTTCCGGCTTGGTCTGCTTTGCAGGCTGAAGGAGTGCGGCTTTTGCAGGATCGGCAAGCTTTATGCAGATCTCGTCGTATGGAAGGTTGCTGAGGATTTCAATGAGGAACTGTGACTTGAATCCTATTGTCATCTCGTCACCCTGATATTCACATCCGATCGCTTCGTTTGCGCTCATCGACATATCAAGATCCTGTGCCGTAATCTTCAATGTATTATCCTTGATATTGAAGATTATCTGACCCGTAGCCTGGTTTGCGCATACGGCGACACGTCTTGTAGCGTTCAGAATATCAGCACGTGAGACAGTCACGATATTGTTGTTGTTCTTAGGAATGACAGACTTGTATGCAGGGTATGTCCCTTCTATAAGGCGGCAGACTACAAGCTGTTTTTCAAACTTGAAGAATGCGTTCTGTTTGTCAAATGTTATGGTTACAGGTTCGTCAGCAAGGCGTGCGAGGTTGTTCTTGAGGATATTCGCCGGCTTCTTAGGGAGCACGAATGAGCCTACATCGCCCTTGACATCAGTTCTTGTATAGCAGACAAGTTTATGGGCGTTGGAAGCGACCAGAGTCGTGGATTCTTCTGCGATATCGAAGAAAATACCGTTCATTACAGGTCTGAGCTGTTCGTCGCCGGTAGCGTAGATGGTGCTGTTGATACCATCCGAAAGCACATCCGCACTTACCTCAAGTCTCTTCGGGTCAACTAAAGCAGGAAGTTCAGGATATTCATCAGGCTGTGCAAACGGGATATTGGCCGTACCGCTCGCCCACGATATTGTAACGACATTCTTGTCCTCGTCCGTAATGAATTCTACCGGTTGTGTAGGGAGCTCTTTGAATGAGTTTGTAAGCAGGACAGCCGGAACAGCGATTCTGCCTTCCTCCTTGACATCGTCGATAGACATAATGGTCTTGAGGGTTGTCTCCTGATCTGACCCGGTGATAGTCAAGCTGTTACCCTCCAATTCAAGAAGGAAATATTCAAGAATCTTTATTCCCGCTTTCTGCGGAATGACCTTTGAAACCGATAGTAATGCCTGTAAAAAGTCTGTACTTGTTGCTGTGAACCTCATAATTCAAATATGTGTTTTAATCAAGGCAAAGTTACACAAAAAAAATATTGTAACCAATTGAGGTTTTTGTTCGTATAATGATTGTTTTTGCAATGAAAGCATAGTCGGGTTTGCTTGAGTAATGCGGCTGCCCGACAACAATTTAACGATATTTACAATATATGAGACAGCTAAAAATAACAAAGTCCATTACCAACAGAGAGAGCGCTTCTCTTGATAAATATTTGCAGGAGATTGGCAGGGAGGAGAGAATTTCAGTAGAGGATGAAGTCGAACTTGCCCAAAGAATCAAAAAGGGCGATCAGGCCGCTTTGGAAAAACTGACCAAGGCGAACTTGAGATTCGTCGTATCTGTCGCAAAGCAGTATCAGAACCAGGGTCTTAGTCTCCCTGACCTTATCAACGAGGGTAACTTGGGACTAATCAAGGCGGCGCAGAAATTTGATGAGACAAGAGGTTTCAAATTCATCTCTTATGCGGTGTGGTGGATCAGACAGTCTATTCTTCAGGCGCTTGCAGAGCAAAGCCGTATTGTGAGACTACCCTTGAATCAGGTCGGCGCTTTGAACAAAATCAACAAAGAACTCAACCGTTTCGAGCAGGAGAACGAAAGACAACCGTCGTCTGAGGAGCTTTCAGAGCTTTTGGATACCTCAAAAGACAAGATCGCCGATACGATGAGAATCTCCGGAAGACACGTATCAGTTGACGCACCGTTCGTAGAGGGTGAGGACAACAGCCTTTTGGATGTGCTTGTAAATAACGACTCTCCATCGGCTGATAAAGGTCTGCTTAATGAATCTCTTAACAAGGAGATAGAGCGCGCACTTTCTACACTTACCGAGAGAGAAAGGAACATCATCAAATATTTCTTCGGGATAGGTTGTCAGGAGAAGACTCTTGAAGAAATCGGTGAGACATTCAAACTTACAAGAGAGAGGGTTCGACAGATTAAGGAGAAAGCGATCCGCCGCCTCCGCAACAGCGCAAGAAGCAAACTTCTTAAAAATTACCTCGGCTAATTCCGAAACGCAATAAACTATGGGGACTATTTTAT
>CAMGTS010000090.1 GCA_946062035.1 uncultured Bacteroidales bacterium | reverse complement strand
GTCACTTTGGCACGAGATTTGTATACTCTTACCATAGTTTTTCATAGTTTAAGTTTAGGTTAAGTAACGAGACCGATTCTTTGGGCTCGTGAAATTAAAAAAGAGCAGACGCCGTGAGGTCTCTGCTCTTTCTTCTTTCTTATTAACAGATGATTATTCTGCGCTTGCTGCTGGAGCTTCGCCGTTATTGCGCTCGTATTCGGCCTTGACTTCAAGATAGAAGTGAGCCAAAGACTGCTGAATATACGGACCGAGCCACAAGTATCCGATACCGAGTGTGAGGACGCAAAGTATCGCCCAACCTATGAAGCTGAGGCACAGGCAGAAGAGTTTCCATTTGTAACCTCTCATCATCGCCATGCTTTTTTCGATCGCTCCGTTGAACTTGAGTTCAGGGTTGTCCTTCAGGATGAACGGTGTCATTGCGTATGAGAACTGTTTGATGATTCCCGGGATGACAAGAAGCAGACTCCAAAGGAATGTGTAAACGCTCTGGAGAAGCATAGTTCCGAAGATTCTTCCATAATCGTAGAAACCTTCAAAGAGGGTCTCGACTTTGACACCCTGTTTTGTACGGGCGTTGTTAAGGAATGCGACTGCCAGACCGAATGAAAGCGGTAAAGCTAACAATGACAAAATCCAGCCTATCCATGGTATAATGCCTATAACTCCTGTTATAATACCGAAAACGAGGAAAGTGACTACCGCCATACCCCAATTTCCTTTCAGAGACAAACGTGCCTCACTGCGAATTTCTGTAGCTCTTTTAATCATAGTATCAGGTTTTAATATGTTAATATGCGCAATTTAACATTTTTCTCAAAAACTCTGAGTCTTAATGGGGTAAATCTTATTTGCGCTTCCGTTGGTAAATTGTACGCAAATGCTTGTGGCCGTAAGTGTTCTGATATATGTTTGCACAGTCGATATACCACCCGCTTTTGTATTGAGGCGGTGCATATGTGACGAAATAAACACATGTAGGGAAGGATTATGAAGAGAGAACGAATCGGAATCGCTTTCGAATTGAAAGCGGGCTGTAAGAGCGTGGCATCATTATTTGCGCTCTCACTTGTTTGGGGAATGTTGTTAGGCTTTGCGTCATGCGTCAAGATGACTGATGAACCTGATAGGCCTGACGATGAATCTGATGGTAAATCATCCTTGAAGCTTACTCTTAATAAGGAGTCGCTCGGGCAGGCGGCTGTGATAATAGACAGCAGTTTTGTATACTATGACTCAGGACGGCGGAAAGAGAATGATTTGTATCCAGAAGGCTCGATAAAAGGAGCGTTAGATACTAATAAATATCTGCTGCGGATTACCAATAGTTCGGGAGTGGATATTTATCACGGTAAATATACGGAGCGTCCGTCCGAACGTTATGTAAGGCCCGGAACATACAAGGTGGGGATAGAGGCACGGGAGTTTTATGAACCGGAATCCCTGTATCCGCTTTTCGGCCAAGTGCAGACGGTGAAATGCAAGAAAGACAGTACAGTACACATTTCATTGAAATCGAGTCAGTTGACAGGAGGAATGAGATTCGTTTTTACGAAAAGATTTATGGAATATTTCAAAGGGACAGGCATATATCTTAAAAGGGATACGATAGAATCCAAGTATCGATATACTGACAGCCGGTATATGTTTTTCAGAGAGGGAAAGATTCTTGTCATATACAAAAACAAAGACGGACATCCGTCCTATTCACCTCCGGATCGTCCTGGCTATACGGATACATTGCTGTTTTACAGGAAATTACAGCCTGAAGAATTAGTTACAATTACATTGGATTACGATTTGACAAAAGTCCAAAGCGGAGGTATTGAGATAAAGGTAGATACAGCAAGGGTAAGAACGACAGACTATTATAATGTCGGAGGAATTGCGCCGTTCGGCTGTCAGTCGATTCTCGAAGCTCAAAAATCGATAGGTGATACGATAACGGTGTTCGGATATATTGTAGGCGGTGATGCCACTTCGACGAGTTTCAACAGGAAAAAACCGTTCAAATCAAAGACGCATATCCTTATCGCAAGCCAGACATGGCAGTCTTTAAGGGAAAAAACACTTGCCGTGGAACTTCCTGAAACTGATAAAACCCGTCAACTGCTTAATCTTGTCGATCATCCTGAACTTTTGAAACGTCCGATAGTGATAAGGGGGCGTGTAGTGGACGCCTATTTCGGACATCCGGGGTTGAAATATGTGAAGTTCTATATGCTACTTTAGATTTCTTCCGAACCAGTTAGTTACGTATTTCCTGAAACCTGGTATCTCGTTACCATGCTCTTCATTAAGGAAATAGAATCTTTTGGGCATTGGCCGGCCCATAAAAGGGGACAGGTTTATTTCTTTGAGCAGCCCCTCTTCCAGAAGTTTTCTGACTTGGCTGTACCAGAAAAAGCCGAAAGCTGGGATAATGCTTCCGGCGCCGCTTTGCCCATATTGTATGAGGAATTTTATGGCGGCGGCGGGGTCTTCCATTTTAGAGATTACGGTCAGGCGTCCGATGTCGATTCCGAAACTGTCAAATAGTGAGGCGATTTCTTTGACCGTACTTTCGTCCTTGCCGTATGCTATTAGCTTGACATCTTGAATATCAAATATTTCTACCTTGCTCAATGTCTGGCAACATACCGGAATCAGTGTGTCTTCCATCAACGGTTCGGCATTAGCCAGCATCGTGCCGCTGTGAGTGAACCCTGCGTGTATCTCTTTGTTAATCAGTGATATCTCAATGTCCTTGCTTTCTATTATTTTCGGAATGAAGCTCGCTTTCGGTGACAACCTGCAATAATCCGCTGAAAGATCTGGGAATATGCCGTAATACAGGGCGGGCGGAAGCCCTATTTTGAAAACCCCCTCCGATACAGAGGAAAGGATTTTCGTTTCATACTCAAGTTCTTTGTATTTCTTCAATATTTCTTTTGCCCTTTGGAGGAATATTTCTCCCGAATATGTCAGGACGAGTCCTTTGCCCTCTCTTGTAAATAACTGTATTCCGTATTCTCTCTCTAAACTCTTGATATTCTGACTGACCGCAGGTTGGGTAATGTTTAACAGCTTGGCGGTCTCGGAATAATTGTGAGTGACCGCGGCTACGACGAATATTTTCAGTTTAGAATCCATAGGGTTTATAATCGCCCAAAGTTAATTATTTGCCGGCATTTGTTATATCCGAATTTCTCGGCCTAACCTCTTAACTTTTTATATGTCTGTATTTTACAAACGAATGTGAATTCCGTCTTTTGCGCATGTAGCTAATCTGGTCGATGAAAACTGCAATCTATCCTTATTGTAGGCCGTTTTGGAACGTATTTTGTAGTCCGAAATCGTCTTTTTTTGAGACAATTAAATTTTGCTTTTTTATTCTACACTTAATTACACGATGAAAAAAGTCAATACTAAAATCGGAAACAGAATTAAGAACGCAAGAGAAGCTAAAAAAGTGTCTGTCAAGGATTTGACCGATAAAACCGGTCTTCAGGAGGGCTATATCAATGAGCTTGAGAAGAATGACGAGACTCCGAATATGGCGGAGCTTGTCAAAATTTCAAAGGCTCTTGGAATTCGTCCGGGTACCTTTACCGATGGTGAAGAGGACCTCGCTCCTGTAGTCTGCACTCCGTCTATGATCCGAAGCAATAGCGCTAAAGACAAGGATGGCGGCAGAAACTATATGCACTTCTACTCTTTGAACAAGAACAAGAAGAACAGACAGATGGATGCCTACATGGTTGATCTTGAGCCGTTCAGCGGCAAGATGACTTACTCGTCACACGAGGGTGAGGAGTTCATTTATGTAGTTGAAGGGACTGTAAAGTTCATCTATGGAAAGCGGACTTACACTTTGAAGCAGGGCAGTACAGTCTACTATGACTCGATTGTCCCTCACTTTACAGGATCTGCATACAAGACAAAAGGTGCAAGAATCCTTTGCGTTTCTTATTTCCCTGCGTAGGGAACTACCGTAAAATGCGGCCCTTCGCAATGTTAATCCATTAAAATCAGGATTAAAATTTTATGAACAAAACCATTAAAAAGCTGAATGTCAGTGATAAGATCGGAGGAGTCAAAAAGCTTGTAAAGCGCAAGACGACAGTCGGATCCGACAATGCCGGAAAATCCGGGGATGAGGATAGGGCTGAATCCAAGATCAGGAACACCAAAGCTGCCGCAGTCAAGAAACTCGCCCGAATGAAGGCGAAGAAGCTTAAAGAGAAAGCGGAGATAAAGGGTGCGAGAGTAATCGCCGATATTCAGAAACTTCTCAAAAAGAAGAACAAGGAGTATCCTCTTTCTGAGAGAACAGTAGGTCAGTGGCTTGAAAAATGGGCAACAGAAACACCTGATAAAGAGGCGATTGTCTATTCAGACCGCAACCTGAGATTCACGTACGCACAATACAACGATAGAGTTAACAAACTTGCCAAAGGTTTAATCGAGATAGGAGTCGGTCGTGGTACCCATGTGGGTATCTGGGCGACGAATGTCCCTGACTGGCTGACAATTATGTATGCTTGCTCTAAGCTCGGCGCTGTGTGCGTTACGGTAAATACTAATTATCAGCAGAGTGAGCTGGAATACCTGTGTAAAGATTCTGATCTTCATACATTGTGTATGATTGAGAGGGACAGGGATACAGACTATATCGAGATGGTATACAAGATGTTACCTGAGTTGAGGACTTGTCCGCGCGGACAGCTCAAGAGCGAAAGGTTCCCTTGTCTGAAAAATGTGGTCTTTATCGGCCAGGAGAAATTCAGGGGAATGTATAATACCCAGGAACTTCTTATACTCGGTGAAAACCAAGACGATACAAAGCTCAACGAATTAAGGGCCCTTACCAATTGCCACGATGTGGTCAATATGCAGTACACTTCCGGTACGACAGGATTCCCTAAAGGAGTGATGCTTACTCACTATAACATTACTAACAATGGATTCCTTACAGGAGAGCACATGAAGTTCACGGCGGACGACAAGCTTTGCTGCTGTGTTCCTCTGTTCCACTGTTTCGGTATAGTGCTTGCCACCATGAATGTCATTACACATGGTTGTACGGAGGTCTTGGTAGAAAGATTCGATCCTCTTGTAGTGCTTGCATCCATCCATAAAGAGAGATGTACTTCGGTCTATGGTGTCCCGACGATGTATATCGCCGAACTTCACCATCCTATGTTCAATATGTTCAATCTCAAGAGTCTGAGGGTCGGTATCATGGCTGGCTCTCTCTGTCCGATTGAACTTATGAAAGAGGTCGAGGAGAAGATGTACATGAAGGTGACAAGCGTATACGGGCTTACCGAAACATCTCCGGGTATGACCCATACCAGATACGAGCAAAGCTTCTTGGAGCGTTGTACGACAGTCGGTTATGAATTCGAACATACCGATGTTAAAGTCATCAATCCTGCGACTGGCGAATTCTGTAAGCAGGGAGAGGTCGGCGAGTTGTGCAACAAGGGTTATAACAACATGAAAGGTTATTATAACAAGCCTGAAGCTACAGCTGAGACAATCGACAAGAACGGGTATCTTCATTCGGGAGACCTCGGGTATCAGGACGAATACGGTAACTACAGGATTACGGGACGTATAAAAGATATGATCATCAGAGGTGGTGAGAATATTTATCCTCGTGAGGTAGAGGAGTTTCTGTATCATCTTCCGGGTGTCAAGGATGTTCAGGTGGCCGGAATCCCATCCAAAAAATATGGAGAGGCGGTCGGAGCTTTTATCATACAGAACCCTGGAGCGAACCTTACTGAGGAAATTGTCAAGGATTTTTGCAGAGACAAGATTGCCCGCTTCAAGATTCCTAAGTATGTCCTTTTCGTAGACGAA
>CAMGTS010000089.1 GCA_946062035.1 uncultured Bacteroidales bacterium | reverse complement strand
AACGGCCCGCATAGATCTTATATTCATCTGTCACTCTGCTTTTTACAAACGCCTCATCCAAATCTTCCAAAGTAAAGAATTTACCCGATCTGTCGACCATAGGACGCCAAATTCCCTCTTTATCAAGAAGTTGGAACGGAGCCACATTATTCTGCTTTGCCACCCTGTCATCGTCAGCACCGAATGTCGGAGCTATATGAACGATGCCTGTACCATCTTCTGTTGTGACAAAATCTCCGTTTATTACGAACATCGTATTCTCCTCCGGCTTGATCCACGGAAGCAACTGCTTGTATTTTATTCCTTTAAGCTCGGAACCTTTTATTGTCCCGTCAAAAATCTCAAAAGGAACAAGCTTGTCTCCCACCTTGTAATCCTCCAATTTCAGGTCGGAGGCTTTCGCATTGAAGTAACTGCCCACCAATGCTTTAGCCAAAATATATACAGCAGGTTTTCCGCTATACGGATTGAATGAGCGGACTTTAACATACTCAATGTTCGGACCGGCGCAAAGGGCCACGTTTGAAGGAAGAGTCCATGGGGTAGTCGTCCATGCGAGGAAGTATAGCTCGCCCTCTGACAGCCCGTCAAAAAGAAACTCGCTCTTCTCGTCCTTTATAATTTCAAACTGCACGGTCGCAGTCGTATCTTTCACATCTCTATAGCATCCCGGCTGATTCAACTCATGCGAACTGAGACCCGTGCCGGCGGCAGGGGAATATGGCTGAATAGTATAACCCTTATAGAGCAACCCCTTATTGTGCAAGTCTTTAAGAAGATACCACAAAGTCTCGATATAACGATTGTCATAGGTTATATAAGGATGCTCCATATCAACCCAATAACCTATCTGCTCGGTCATATCTACCCACTCGGCGGTATACTTCATCACCTCCTTGCGACAAGTCGCATTGTACTCCTCAACGGAAATTTTCTTGCCGATATCCTCTTTGGTGATACCGAGCTTCTTCTCTACGCCAAGCTCTACCGGAAGACCATGTGTATCCCATCCGGCCTTTCTCGAAACAAGGTAACCCATCTGGGTCTTGTAACGGCAATACGCATCCTTGATAGAACGTGCCATAACATGGTGAATGCCAGGCTTTCCATTCGCAGAAGGAGGTCCCTCGAAGAACACGAATTTCGGAGCACCGTTTCTTTCTTTCAGGACTGTCTTGAAACAATCCTCATCTTTCCATTGCTTTAGCACGCTTTTGTTAACCTCTACAAGGTCTAAATTCTTATACTCTTTAAATGCCATATCTTTTCTCCCGTTTTTGGGTGGCGGCAAATTTACAAAAAATGTAGTAGCGTAAAACGTTACAGATTTATATATAGGGAAAAGAGTTTAAATTTGCCGATAGTAATGCGGCAGCATTTTAACGTCACGCTCTACATGCTAAGATTGAGTTCGCGACCGCTGACGGATTACATTTGTTTACATTTATAATATCGAAGATGATGCCTCAGACAGTCAATATCATAATTATTGTTTGCGCCGTCGCCGCTTTAGCGTGGGGCGCATGGAAAGGTTTCACATCACAGGTCGTAGGGTTGGCGGGGCTGATCCTTGGGATTTGGGTGGCGGCGAAGTTTTCGCCCGCTGTAGTCAAATGGATTGACTCTCTATTCGGCGGAGGGACACAAATCGGAATAATAAAGATTATCGTATATATCCTGCTTGTAATACTCGTAATACTTATATGCAGGCTTTTGGGCAAAGCTTTGGAGGGGGCGGTAAAGCTCACGATGCTCGGCCCTGTCAATACGATTTTCGGTGCGCTGTTTTCACTCGCTAAAGTCCTCCTTGTCCTATCCGTTGTCGCCTGCATAATGAACTATACTTGTGAAGCAATGGAACTTGGTGGAATAGAAGAGATTAAACAAAGCAGCGGATTCAACTTCCTGCTCCGATTCGCAGACAAAGTATTCCCGTATCTCAAATCCCTGTTTCTTTGCACTACCGCATAATCAATTATCATACAAGGCTTTATAAAGTCGCAGTACAACATTGGCATACTTTTCCGCATGACTTCATAGCATAGTTTAGGAATAAAGCGGTCGAATTTTTCAGTAAATCATCACCAATCGTTCAATTTGACTTTTCTGTATAGATAATTTGCTGATTCCGAAGTTTTTATCAGGATAAATTTACCCTTACGCTTTCTGGCCACAGGGTCTTCGTCCATCTTTGCACTCGATCGAAGCCGCAAAAGTCTAAGGCGCTTCGGTCGGTTAGTTTTAGTGTGTTGTGTTATGGAAATGGAAGCGTATAGGAACAGTGCGGAAAGGATGATGCTTTCCCTGCCAGTTGGTTTTAATGGATTATATATCGTTGCGGGAATCGTAGGAATTCTACTCTGCCTCATCGCTATCATGCTAAGTTTCAATAATATCTAATTTGTTTGTTATCATAAATCGATGCAGGGTGCCGGATGTAGGCTTATATGCCGGCACCTTTTTAAGGAGGGAAAGAATATGAAAGGTGTGAAGATAAAGCAGTTCGATTCTTACGATTGCGGTGCCGCCTGTCTGTGCAGCGTCGCTTCATGGTATGGCGCTCAATTTCCGTTGTCGGAAGTCAGGAGAGCGTGCGGATGCACAAGCGAGGGGATAACCATCAAAGGGATAATCGACGGAGCGGCGACACTTGGCTTTACGGCAAAGGGCTATAAGGCGGAAAATATCACGGCAGATACCCTCACGTATATAGTAGCTCCCGTCATCGCCCACACCAGACAAGAGAATGGATATCTTCATTTTATAGTGATTTACAGAGTATCAAAAAAATATCTGACTATAATGGATCCCGCATGCGGGGAGTTTCTGAAAATATCCAAAGATGAGTTTGTCAAGAAGTGGACCGGTTATATAATAACCTTGATTCCTGCGGCCAAAATCGAATCAGGAAACATAAGGGCGGATAAAACACGACGGTTGCTGAAGATTCTGACGTTTCATAAAAAAGAGATACTGCTTGCTTTATACGGTTCTATCATACTGACTCTCATCGGAATATGCAATTCAATGTTTTTAAGGAGGCTTATCGATGAAGTTATTCCTTCGGGCAATCTTCCGGCTCTTATATTGATTTCAGCGGTCATACTGATCCTTATCCCGATTCAGCTGTTTATCGGATATTCTCAGAACCTCTATCTGCTCAGAAACGGAATCAAGATTGACACCGAGCTGATCATGAGCTACCTCGGGAAACTATTCAGACTTCCCGTCAATTTCTTCAAGGAATACGGCAGCGGTGATTTGGAATCAAGAATATCAGACACTTACAAGATCCGAACTTTCATTTCCGAGGGTGTAGTTTCATTGTTTGTCAGCGCATCAACAGTATTGGTTGTGCTTATAATAATGTTCTCGCTTTATTGGAGGGTCGCTCTTTGCGTACTTGCTTTCATACCGCTCTATGTCGCGGTGTATTTTGCCGCAGACAGGATCAACCGCAAATACAGCCGTGAACTTGCCATAAGCTCCGCCGAATTCGAAAACGACATAATAGATGCCATCAATGGCGCTGAAACGATAAAACACTTTGGAGCAGAGAGGATTGCAGCGAACAAATACAACAAAAGCTACAGTATTCTGATGGAAAAGAGCTATAAGGCGGGGAAATACGGGGCCGTCTGCGGAACTGCAGGGAGCGGTGTTTCTCTGCTGTTGCTTGCATGCATTATAGTCATCGGAGGGTTTTATGTGTGTGGCGGAGAGATATCAATCGGAGAATTAGTCGCCTTTTATACGCTCAGTACCATGCTCGTTGCCCCCGTGTCAAATCTTATCAATATAAATTCCATTGCTAATGAGGCGGTTACAGCATCGGAAAGACTCTTTGAAATTATAGAGCTGAAGGATGAGGAAAGTACCGGCATTTCCACCGATACAGACAAGAAGCATGTAATTTCTATGGCGGAAAACTGTCTTTCTAAAGCCAAAGAGCTTACCCTTAACAAGGTAACGTTCGGCTATCCTGGCAGGGAGACTTTACTTAAGGATTTGAGTCGCTGCTTCAGGTTCGGAGAAATAACAGCCATACAAGGCCTTAACGGAAGCGGAAAAAGTACTGTCGCATCATTGATAATGAGGGATATACAGCCGAATAGAGGAACCCTTGAGATTGACGGGACCGGCATTTCCAACTTCCCGATCGAAATGTGGCGCAGGAGCGTTTCGATAGCACCGCAGCGAGGCCACGTTTTCGATGCCACCCTTCTCGACAATATTACAGCCGGGGCAGAAACGACTGATTATGAAAATTTCAAGAAAATCTACTCTATGGTGGGACTTGACGAGTTCTGCACGAAACATCCGATGGGACCGTTGACTGTCTTAGGCGAAAACGGAAGTTCCATTTCAGGAGGAGAAATGCAGAAAATAATGATTGCCAGAGCTTTATATAGAAATCCAAAGATTATGATATTCGACGAAGCGACCTCTTTCATGGACGAGTTTTCTGAAAACAGGATATTGGACCTCATGGTTGATTTGAAACGACAGGGCAAGTGCATAATCTTCATCACTCATAAGAGTTCCAACATGAGAGTCGCTGACAAGATTATAAGACTATAGTTGATATATGGAATTCCAAGGCGGAATCCGACGCGCCTTTTCTGTCGGAGCAAAATTTGAGATTATGGAAGAGAGATTTGTGAGGGGAGGATTCTCCCCTATTGAAGGGAATCAAATGTTCGTCACCGGAGGCCTTGATGCAAGACGGTTAAGTCAGATTGTAAGCATCGTGTCCCTTATCGTGGATGTTGTCTCTTCATACGGCAGCAGCTTTATGAAGGGGTTTAACAAAGGATTGGAAGGTAAACCTTTTTGGAAGTAGTCTGATATGAAAGGATTTGTACAACTAACAGAGAATGAGTGCATCTACGCCATAGGAGGCAAAGATGCGTCAATAAGTACCATTTTCGAACTTTTAGGATACGGATTGGGCAGACTGATACGATACCTCAATAAGCTCGGCTCAAGAAATACCGGTCCTGTAACGGCGAAAGGGATCATTATCATTTAGAATCTACGGAGCGGATTCAGGCCGTTCCTATTGTTAACTTATTGGGGGAGGATGGCACTTTATATGACATCCTCCCGCATTATTCTTTATCTTTGGAGCATGAAAAAAACAGGCTTCTTATCGGCGGCAATCGCATTTGCACTGATATTGACATATTCAACGGCTTTTGCACAAAACAGCAATAAAACAGACTCGCCGTGGAGTCTCGAAAAGTGCGTAGAGTACGCTAAAGAGAACAATCTCTCGGTCAGACAGGCGCAACTCAGCGTTGAACAGGCGCAAAACAACGCCCGACAAAGCAAATGGGATCTGCTACCTACTCTCGGAGCGTCAGCTACGCACAATATGAGTTGGGGACGTTCTGTAAATATGCAGACTCTCCAGATTATCCGCAACAAGCTCAATTACAGCACAAGTGCAAGTCTCAGTTCATCTTTGGACATTTTCAGTGGAATGACAAAAATCAAC
The DNA here is from genome assembly GCA_946062035.1 of uncultured Bacteroidales bacterium. Lineage (GTDB taxonomy): Bacteria > Bacteroidota > Bacteroidia > Bacteroidales > UBA932 > Egerieousia. The sequence continues at coordinate 422 of CAMGTS010000089.1, read as the reverse complement.
GCCATAAAAAGCGGCAGAACCCAGTTGGAAATTTCAGAGCAACTCGTAGAAAAATACAAGAACGACATAACAATCCAGATTGTTCAGGCTTATCTTCAACTGCTTCTCGCTCAGGAAATTGAGCATAGTGCGGAAGAGAGCTGCAAAAGCACGGCGGAGCAGGTCGACAGAACCTCAAAGCTCGTAGACGCAGGCAGTCAGGCATATAGTACCCTGCTTGAAGTTCAGGCGCAGCTCGCACAAGAGAAGTCGCAGCTCGTTGATGCACGCAACAATGTGAGAGGCAACAAATTAGCTCTTATGCAACTGCTTGATCTGACAGGCTTGGATGTCGAGAATTTTGATGTTGTCGTGTCGGAAAAAACTTTGGGTGATAATCCGGAAAGCTACCCTCAGGGAAGCGTAGGCAGTATTTATGAAAG
>CAMGTS010000088.1 GCA_946062035.1 uncultured Bacteroidales bacterium | reverse complement strand
ACTTTCATAGTAAAAGAGCCGCCTGTAGCTGTTATGATCAAGGAAGTAGCTAAGATTCAGTCAGGTTCTTCAGAGCCTAACAGAAAGAAAGTCGCAAAACTTACTTGGGAGCAGGTTCAGAAGATCGCTGAAGACAAGATGCCGGACCTTAATTGCTTTACTTTGAAATCTGCTATGAGCATGGTTGCCGGTACAGCAAGAAGTATGGGTGTTACAATTGAGGGAGAATTCCCTGCCGATGTTAAATAGTGTAAGCAATGAGTAAGCTAACTAAAAATCAGAAAGCAGCTCAGGCTAAAGTTGAGCCTGGAAAACAGTACAAGTTGGCAGAAGCTTGCAGTTTAGTTAAGGAAGCCGCCTTCACTAAATTCGACTCTTCAGTAGACGTAGCGATGCGTCTTGGCGTTGACCCTCGTAAGGCCAACCAGATGGTCAGAGGCGTTGTCACTCTTCCTAACGGAACAGGAAAGACTGTAAGGGTTCTTGTACTTTGCACACCGGACAAAGAGGCCGAAGCCAAAGAGGCAGGAGCCGATTACGTTGGTTTGGACGAATATATAGATAAGATAAAAGGTGGTTGGACTGACGTTGATGTCATTGTCTGCACCCCTTCTGTCATGGGTAAAGTTGGTGTGATTGGTAGAATCCTCGGACCAAGAGGTTTGATGCCTAACCCTAAGACCGGCACCGTAACTATGGATATCAAAGATGCGGTTAAGCAGATCAAGGCAGGTAAGATCGACTTCAAGGTTGACAAGCAGGGTATCATTTCCACCAGCGTAGGTAAAGTTTCTTTCACAGCTGAGCAGCTTGTACAGAATGCTACTGAGTTTATTAACACTGTTATCAAACTCAAGCCTCAGACATTGAAAGGTGCATACGTTAAGAGCGTATTCATCTCTTCAACTATGGGTCCTGGCATTGAAATAGATATGAAATCTATCGGTGCGGCTGAATAGTCCTAAATAATTGGAGGTATTTAAAATGAGAAAAGAGCTTAAATCACAGATTATTGAGGATCTTACAGCACGCCTGAAGGAAAATCCTAATTTCTATGTATCAGATGTAGCCGGTTTGAACGCTACTGACACAGCCAAGCTGAGACGTCAGTGCTTCAAGCAGCAGATTAAGATGCTGGTTGTCAAGAATACATTGTTCTACAAAGCTTTGGAGAACAGTGGCATCGCTGATTATCAGCAGTTTGAAAATGTAATGAAGGGTTCTTCTGCAATCTTCTTTGCGGAGACACCTAACGGACCTGCAAAGCTCATCAAGGCTTTCAGCGCAGGCGACGGTAAAGGTAAACCGGAGCTCAAGGCAGCTTATGTACAGGAGTGTCCTTACATCGGTGCCGAGAACTTGGAAGTTCTTTGCAACATCAAGTCAAAGAACGAACTTATCGGCGATATCGTTACATTGTTGCAGTCTCCTGCCAAGAACGTTATCTCTGCTCTTCAGAGCCAGAGCGGCGGCAAGATCGCAGGTATCGTAAAAACACTTTCAGAAAAATAATTATTAACACATAAAAATTTAAAACTATGGCAGATATTAAAAAATTTGCGGAAGACTTAGTTAACCTTACAGTTAAGGATGTTCAGGAGTTAGCTAAAGTTCTCAAAGAGGAGTACGGTATTGAGCCGGCTGCTGCAGCTGTTGCTGTTGCAGGTCCTGCTGCTGGCGGTGCTGCTGCCGCTGCTGAGGAGAAGACAGAATTTGATGTTATTCTCAAGTCAGCCGGTGGTCAGAAGCTTCAGGTAGTTAAGGCCGTTAAGGAACTTACAGGTCTTGGACTTAAAGAGGCTAAGGATTTAGTTGACGGTGCGCCTAAGGCTGTTAAAGAGAAAGTCTCAAAGGCTGACGCTGAAACTTTGAAGGCAAAACTTGAAGAGGTTGGAGCTGAGGTTGAGATTAAATAAATTTTTTCTCTACTTCCCCCTGCCTATCAGGACGTAGTCAGGTTTAGGGCTAAAAAGCCCTAAACCTTTTTGTCGTTTTTTAAGTTTATTTTCAACTAATATTGCCAAAATGGTGCAAAACACTAAAAATCAGAGAATTTCATTCGCCACTTCCAAGACTCTGCTCGACTACCCGGATTTCCTCGAGGTTCAGTTGAAGTCGTTCAAGGATTTCTTCCAGTTGGACACTACAGCAGATAACAGAAAGAACGAAGGTCTTTATAAAGTTTTTCAGGAAGTTTTCTCACAGAATTCAGACCCTTGCGGCATCAGAGATACACGCAATAATTTCGTACTCGAATTTGTGGATTATTTCATCGATCCACCACGCTACACTCAGGACGAATGCTTGGACAGAGGTCTGACTTATTGTGTCCCTTTGAAGGCTAAACTCAAACTCTCCTGCACAGATCCTGAGCACGAAGATTTCGAGCAGGTAATCCAGGACGTTTATCTCGGCACTATCCCATACATGACCGAGAGGGGCACATTCATCATCAATGGTTCTGAGAGAATCGTCGTATCGCAGTTGCATAGATCGCCAGGCGTTTTCTTCGGCCAGAGCATGCACGCAAACGGAACAAAACTCTATTCGGCCAGAATTATTCCGTTCAAAGGATCGTGGATAGAATTTACGACCGATATCAACAATGTGATGTACGCATACATCGACAGAAAAAAGAAACTGCCTGTCACAACATTGCTGAGAGCTATCGGATTCGAATCAGACAAAGACATACTCAATATATTCGGCCTTGCACAGGAAGTTAAGGTTTCAAGACCGGAACTCGAAAAGTGTGTTGGCAAGACCTTGGCAGCCAGAGTCCTGAAGACCTGGAACGAAGACTTCGCCGATGAAGAGACCGGTGAGGTAATGTATATTGAGAGAACAGAGATAGTGGTTGATAGAGAGACCGTTCTTACAGAAGATCTTATCGACAGAATCATTGATTCAGGCGTAGACTATATCTTGGTACACAATGATGACGCAAACGCCGCTGAGTTCTCTATCATCTACAACACCCTCAAGAAGGATGTTTGCAATACCCAGAAAGACGCAATATTCTATACATACAGACAGCTTAGAAATTCCGAACCGCCTGATGAGGCTACAGCTAAGGACGTTATAGAGAAGCTCTTCTTCTCTGACAAGAGATACGACCTTGGTGAAGTCGGAAGATACAGGCTCAACAAAAAGCTATCACTCACAACCTCAGAGGAGGTAAGAGTGCTTACAAGACAGGATATCATCGAAATCATCCGTTACCTTATCTCTTTGATCAATTCAAAGGCTACCGTGGATGATATCGACCACTTGAGCAACAGAAGAATCCGTACCGTAGGCGAACAGCTCGCCAATCAGTTCAATGTAGGTCTCCTCAGAATGGCCAGAACCATCAGAGAGAGAATGAATGTAAGAGATAATGAAGTGTTCACTCCGGTTGACCTTATCAACTCGAAGACACTTTCTTCTGTCATCAACTCGTTCTTCGGAACAAGCCAACTCTCACAGTTCATGGATCAGACCAACCCTCTTGCGGAGATGACTCACAAGAGAAGAATCTCGGCATTGGGACCTGGAGGTTTGAGCCGTGATAGAGCAGGTTTCGAGGTTCGTGACGTTCACTACACACACTACGGACGACTCTGCCCTATCGAGACTCCTGAAGGACCTAATATCGGTCTTATCTCATCTCTTTGCGTTTATGCCAAAATCAACGATCTCGGATTCATCGAGACTCCGTATAGAAAAGTTGAAAATGGCGTTGTAGACCTTTCTAACGATGGTTACGTCTACATGAGTGCGGAAGAGGAGGAGAACCAGATGGTCGCTCAGGCGAACGTTAACCTCGATGACAACGGAAAGATCCTTGATGAAAGAATCAAATGCCGTTGGCAGGCTGACTATCCTGTCGTAGGTAAAGACGAAGTCCACCTTATCGATGTCGCTCCTAACCAGATTGCGTCACTTGCGGCATCACTCATTCCATTCCTTGAGCACGATGACGCTAACCGTGCATTGATGGGATCCAACATGATGAGACAGGCTATCCCTGTCCTCAATCCGGAGTCCCCTATCGTAGGAACAGGTCTCGAGGCCGCAACAATCAGAGACTCAAGAACTCAGATTTCGGCTTCAGGAAACGGCGAGGTTGTCTTCGTTGACGCAAACGAAATTCATGTAAAATACGATAGAACTGAGGATGAGAGCTTTGTAAGCTTCACATCCGATGTTACCGTCTACAAGCTCCCTCTCTACAGGAAGACCAACCAGAGTACATCTATCCGTCTTAAACCTATCGTAAGAAAAGGCGACAAGGTTGTTCCGGGACAGATTATGACTGAGGGTTACGCTTCACAGGATGGTGAGCTTGCACTCGGAAGAAACCTCAAGGTCGCATTCATGCCTTGGCAGGGATACAACTACGAGGATGCCGTCGTACTCAGTGAGAGAATTGTAAGGGAGGATATCCTCACATCAATCCACGTGGACGAGTATATCATGGAAGTCCGTGATACAAAGATCGGTTCTGAGGTTTTGACCAAGGATATTCCGAATGTCAGCGAGGACGCTACAAAGAATCTCGACGAAAACGGTATTATCCGTGTGGGCGCATTTGTACAGCCGGGAGATATACTTATAGGTAAGATTACCCCTAAGGGCGAGACAGATCCGTCACCGGAGGAGAAGCTCCTCAGGGCTATCTTCGGAGACAAGGCGGGTGATGTCAAGGACGCTTCGCTTAAGGCTTCACCTTCACTTACCGGAACAGTTATCGGCAAGAGGCTCTTCAGCAGAGTAGGAAGCGGAAAGAGCTCTGAGACAGAGAAGAAGAAACTCAAAGCACGTATCAAGATAGCGCTTGCTGAGGCGGACGAGAAGTTCTACAAGAAAGCCAGTGAGCTTAAGGGTATCTTCTTGGACAAACTTATGGTTCTTGTCAACAAGAAGACCTCTCAGGGTGTGAACGACCTCTATGGTACAGTCATAATCCCTAAGGGCAATCCTTTCAAGAGAGATGTTCTCGAAGGAATCGACAACTACGAAAATATCAATCCTGCCAAGTGGACAAGCGACAAGCATACCAACGATATGATTAAGTCGCTCATCAACAACTTCCTTATCCAGTACAAGGAGTTGGATGCACAGTGCAAGAGAGAGAAATACGATATCTCTATCGGAGACGAACTTCCTAACGGCATACAGCAGCTTGCTAAAGTCTATATCGCCAAGAAGAGGAAGATTATGGTCGGCGATAAAGTCGCAGGCCGTCACGGTAATAAGGGTATCGTAGCCAAGATCGTAAGCGACGAGGATATGCCGTTCATGGATGACGGTACTATCATGGATATCGTACTCAACCCTCTTGGTGTGCCTTCTCGAATGAACTTGGGACAGATCTACGAGACAGTCCTCGGATGGGCCGGACGTGAACTTGGAGTCAAGTTCGCTACCCCGATCTTCGATGGAGCTTCATTGGATGATATATGCAAGTACACAGACAAGGCGGGTCTTCCAAGATACGGAGAGACAAGACTTAGAGACGGAGGTACAGGCGAATACTTCGATCAGCCTGCGACAGTGGGTGTTATCTATATGATCAAACTTGACCACATGGTTGAGGACAAGATGCACGCACGTTCTACAGGCCCTTATTCACTCATCACACAGCAGCCTCTCGGAGGTAAGGCTCAGATGGGTGGTCAGAGATTCGGAGAGATGGAGGTTTGGGCGCTTGAGGCATTCGGCGCGGCAAACGTTCTTCAGGAGATTCTGACTATCAAGTCCGATGATATCAACGGAAGAAGCCGTGCATACGAAGCTATCGTAAAAGGCGAACCGATGCCTACACCAGGTATCCCTGAGTCTTTGAACGTATTGCTGCACGAACTTAGAGGTTTGGGTCTCAGCATCCACTTAGATTAATTATTGATAATATAGAATTATAATAATATGCCTGTAAAGAAAGATTTAAAAGTTAAGAGTAATTT
>CAMGTS010000087.1 GCA_946062035.1 uncultured Bacteroidales bacterium | reverse complement strand
GTCAGAGGTCCTCAGACAGCAATTGGAGGGGATCGAAAACAAAGTTCAATTAGACGAAGTCGGCACTGTCCTTCAGGTCAGTGATGGTGTTGTAAGAATCTATGGTTTGCGCAATGCCGAAGCCAACGAGCTGTTGGAGTTTGAAAATGGCGAAAAGGCGGTTGTGATGAACTTGGAGGAGGACAATGTCGGAGCGGTACTGCTCGGCCCGACCGATGAAATAAAAGAGGGCTTCTCAGTCAGAAGGACAAAACATATAGCCTCAATCAGAGTCGGTGAAGAGATGGTCGGCAGGGTCATCAATCCTCTCGGTTCTCCTTTGGACGGCAAAGGGGAGATCGGTGGAGAACTTTGCGAAATGCCTCTCGAACGTAAGGCTCCGGGAGTAATTTTCAGACAGCCTGTAAATCAACCTATTCAGACTGGTATCAAGGCGATTGACTCTATGATTCCTATAGGCCGCGGGCAGCGTGAGCTTATTATCGGCGACCGTCAGACCGGAAAGACTGCAATCGCGATTGATACTATAATAAATCAACGGAGCAATTATGAAGCGGGAAAGCCGGTGTATTGTATATATGTTGCAATCGGACAGAAAGGCTCTACCGTAGCGTCATTGGTTGAGACATTAAGGGCGAACGGGGCGATGGATTATACGATAGTCGTATGTGCTACCGCCGCTGATCCTGCCGCACTTCAGTATTTTGCGCCGTTTGCAGGAGCAGCGATAGGCGAGTATTTCAGGGATACAGGTCGCAACGCCCTTGTTGTGTATGATGACCTTTCCAAACAGGCGGTTTCTTATCGTGAGGTGTCGCTTATACTGAAGAGACCTTCGGGACGTGAGGCTTATCCTGGAGATATTTTCTATCTCCATTCGAGACTCTTGGAGAGGGCCGCTAAAATCATTGACCAGCAGGAGGTTGCGGAACAGATGAATGACTTGCCTGCGAGTCTTGCCGGTAAGGTCAGGGGAGGAGGTTCGCTCACTGCGCTACCTATTATCGAAACCCAGGAGGGTGATGTTTCCGCTTATATTCCGACTAACGTGATTTCAATTACGGACGGTCAGATTTTCTTGGATACAGATCTGTTCAATCAGGGCAACCGTCCGGCGATTAACGTCGGTATTTCAGTATCGCGTGTAGGTGGTAACGCACAGATCAAGTGCATGAAGAAAGTTGCAGGTTCATTGAAGATTGATCAGGCCCAATATCAAGAACTTGAGTCGTTTACCAAATTCGGTGGAGAAATGGATAAGGTAACTGCCATGACAATTGACAAGGGAAGGAAGAATTCAAGACTTCTTGTCCAGCCGCAATATTCCCCAATGCCGGTTGAGGAACAGGTGGCTATCCTTTATTGCGGTACTCACGGACTTCTCAGGGAAATTCCGTTGGAAAATGTCCTTGACTTTCAGGAGAGCTACCTTGAGTCATTGAGGCTTAATCATAAAGAAGATGTGCTTTTGCCTCTTTCTCAAGGAGTCATAAATGATGATATTACAAAAGTATTAGAAGAAACCGCCAAGATGGTGAGCAATCAGTTCGCCATATAAACAGAAAAGCGATAAGCGATGTCGTCACTAAAAGAGATAAAGAGCAGAATCGGTTCAGTGCAGGGGACTCGTAAAGTCACATCTGCAATGAAGATGGTGTCTTCTGCTAAACTTCATAAGGCTCAGGGAGTTATACAAAGTATGATCCCATATCAGAAGAAGTTGGACAGTATTCTTGACAAATTCGTGTCAACTTCTGCCGTCGCATCTAAACTCGTTTCTTCTCAGAATGAGAATGAGAAAAAGATTGAAGTAAAAAAGGTGGCGGTAGTTGCGTTTTCTTCTAATTCTTCATTGTGCGGGGCGTATAATAGTAATATAATCAAGCAATTATCGCAGGTCGTGACCTCTTTGGAAAACGGCGGTATCAGCGGTAAGAATGTCCTGTGTTACCCTATAGGAAGAAAGATTGAGGAGGCTTCAAAAAAAATGGGGCTGAACGTCGTAAGTGAGATAGAGTATGGCGAAAACGAGAAATTCGCATTGCAGACACTCGCCGCCAATCCTGACTACAACAAAATAAAAGTATTGGCTAAATTGCTTATTGACAAGTTTTTGATCGGTATAGCAAATCCTTCCGACTCCGAAGGTATTCAGAAAGCGGTGATAATCTACCATCATTTCAAGTCTCCTGGCGTTCAGGTGGTCGAACATTTTGATTATCTGCCGATAGACTTGAAAAATTATGAGGGAGAGTCGGATAACAGACAGGATGGATTTTATAACGACTATATAGTGGAACCATCCTCTGAAGAGGTCTTGGAGGTTCTGTTGCCACAGGTCCTTATCCAGAAACTGTATACTTGCTGTATAGATTCTTATGCGTCTGAGCATGCTGCAAGGACGATAGCTATGCAGGTCGCTACGGACAATGCTGACGACCTTATTCAGGAACTTTCGCTTCTCTACAACAAGACCCGTCAGCAGGCTATTACGGCTGAACTTTTGGATATAGTGGCGGGTACAGGCAAATAATCTTGATTAAATAAATGTTTCATAAGCGGCAGGAAATCTTCATTTTTTGCCGCTCTCTTTTTTCCATTTGAATTTTGTTAGGAAATTTGCGATGTCATAAACAGAAAGGTGTAAAGAGTATGAAGGTTTTGAAATTCGGAGGGACTTCTGTGGGCTCTGTAGAGAGCATTCTCTCTTTAAAGAAAATCGTTGAAAAATCGGCGGAAGAGTGTCCTGTCATCGTGGTAGTCAGCGCTCTTGGCGGAGTGACAGATAAGCTGATCGCAACAGCACGACTTGCCTCAAAAGGTGGCGATGCGTGGCGGACGGAGTTCGAATCGATTTACAAGCGTCACAAGGATATGATTGAAGCCGTTATATCCGACGCTGAAAAAAGTGAAGCATTGCTGAAAGAGATTGATACTTTGCTTGAGCAGCTGAGGAGTATATATTTCGGAGTTTCGCTTGTCAGAGACTTGGGTCGTAAAACCCTTGATGTAATAGTAAGTTACGGTGAAAGAATGAGCTCCAAGATCGTCGCGACCCTCGTTGAAGGTGCGGTATGGTACGATTCCCGTAAATTCATAAAGACGGAACGCAAGGCGGGCGGCTTTTCGGCTGGAGGGTATCACTTCGCCGTTAAGCAGGGACTTGCCGCTGACTATACATATTCTCTTGTTAAAGAGACATTTAAGAATCTTCCACGGATCGCTTTGGTTCCCGGTTTTATAAGCAGGGATAAAGACACCGATGAGGTGACCAACTTGGGAAGAGGAGGAAGTGACTATACGGCCGCCATTATAGCTGCCGCTTTAGATGCGGAAGTATTGGAGATCTGGACTGATGTGGACGGATTTATGACTGCGGATCCACGTGTGATTCCCGGTGCTTTCAGAATAGACGAACTGAGTTATATTGAGGCGATGGAACTCTGCAACTTCGGAGCAAAAGTCATCTATCCTCCTACGATCTATCCTGTCTGTGTCAAGAATATTCCTATAAAAGTCAAGAACACCTTTAATCCTGAGTGCGTAGGAACTATAATTAAGGAGAAGATTACTAACGACGGACGTCCGATTAAAGGTATGTCAAGCATTAAGGGAACTGCGATAATCACAGTTACAGGACTTTCGATGGTGGGTGTAGTCGGAGTCAATCAGAGGATCTTTTCACTCCTTGCTGATAATGGCATAAGCGTCTATATGGTATCACAGGCATCGTCCGAAAACTCTACTTCTATCGGTGTAAGGGAGGAAGATGTTGATGAAGCGGAGGCTGTTTTGAACAAAGAGTTTGCGAAAGAGATCGAGACAGGTGCGATGTTCCCAATGAGGGTGATAAAGGGGCTTTCTACGATAGCGATAGTAGGAGAAAATATGCGCCACAAGTCCGGAACCGCCGGCAAATTATTTTCTGCGTTAGGAAAGAGTAATATAAGTGTAATAGCTTGTGCGCAAGGTGCTTCCGAGACGAACATTTCATTTACCATTGATGCGGAAGATTTGGGAAAGGCCTTGAATACAATTCATGACTCTTTCTTTGGGGCTGAGTATAAGGAACTTAATTTGTTCGTATGCGGAGTAGGCACCGTTGGCGGAGCCCTTTTGGATCAGATAAGATTGCAGCAGAATAATATTTTTGAAACTAAAAGGCTTAGACTCAACGTAATAGGTGTGGCAAACAGCCGGAAAGCGATAGTGGATCGGGCAGGATTGGATCTCTCGGATTATATTGAAAAACTCAGTTCTGCGGAAGATTGCCGTTGTGCGGAGTATGTAGAGAGCATTATCAAGATGAAGCCGCAAAATGGCGTGTTTGTGGATTGCACTGCAAGTGAAGAGGTTGCGAGATTATATAAAGAACTTCTTAAATGTGGGGTGAGTGTTGTCGCCGCAAATAAAATAGCCGCTTCAGGAGACTATGAGGCTCTGATGGAGTTGCGGAAAACCGCACTTGACCATGGGGCTAAATTTCTTTTCGAGACAAATGTGGCAGCCGGGCTTCCTGTGATTAATACTATAGAATCGCTTGTGAACTCAGGAGACAAAGTCTTGAAAATAGAAGCGGTTCTGAGCGGAACCTTGAACTATATATTTGATACATTGGCTGGCGGAACAAGATTTTCCGAGTGTGTCAGACAGGCTAAGGAACAAGGATATAGTGAGCCTGACCCGCGGATAGACCTGAGCGGTAAAGATGTGATACGCAAGATTGTAATTCTCTCCCGTGTAGCGGGTTATAAGATTTCACAATCCGATGTGGAGAAGAATCTTTTTATTCCTGCGGAATTCTTCGACGGAGATGTTGATGAATTCTGGAAGAAACTTCCTCGTCTGGATGATGAGTTCGGATCTGGCGCAAAGAGAATGAATGAAGAGGGTAAACGGTGGAAATTTGTCGCGAAAATGGAGAATGGAAGAGCTTCAGTCGGACTGCAGAGCGTTGATAGATCCGATCCTTTCTATAATCTTACCGGAAGCAACAACATGGTAGCTATTACTACGGAGCGTTATAAGGAATCTCCTATGTTAATCCAGGGCTATGGAGCGGGTGCCGCTGTTACGGCGGCGGGTGTGTTTGGTGATATCCTCTCGTTGGCCTGCCTCTAAACCGCATTTTGCAACTAAGTTTCAGACAGGTTTTTCTTACATTTGCAATCCCTGAATGTAATAAATGTGGGATCGAAATTCAGGCTGAAGAGTGGTTGTCAAATGACTAAGCGAAAAGAACAAGATTGACTATGGCTACGATAAAAAGAACATTTCCTGTGAAAAACATGATGTGCGCAATGTGCGTCCAGCATGTACAGAAGGCGTTGGCTTCTGCGGAGGGGGTAAAAAGTGTGAATGTAAACCTTGCGAGCAACAGTGCGTTGATAGAGTATGATGATACGCTCACTTCTCCTGAGGCGATGAAGGGCGTTGTGGACGCTGCGGGATATTGCCTGGTCATTGACGCTGCCGAATCGACAGAAGATGCGATAGAAGAGGCTCAAAAAAAAACTTCAAAAAGCTTCTTAAAAAAACTGTTTGGGCGGTAATAGTCGCTGTTCCGGTTGCGGTAGCCGGGATGTGGCATATTCCGAATACGGGTTGGGGGATGATGGCTCTTGCCACCATCTCCATTTTGTTTTTCGGAAGAGACTTCTACATAAACGCATATAAGCAGGCTAAACATCTGAACGCCAATATGGATACCCTTATCGCTCTGTCTACGGGGGTGGCATATTTGTTCAGTCTGTTCAATTTGTTGTTCCCGAATGTCTGGTTGAGCCGTGGCATAGAACCGCATCTCTATTTCGAAAGCGTTTCTGTGATAACCGCCTTTATATTGATCGGGAGATGTTTGGAGGAGAGGGCGAAGAATAATACGAATTCCGCTATAAGAAAATTGGCGGGGCTTCAGCCTCAATTTGTTACGATTGTGGAAAATGGCTCTC
>CAMGTS010000086.1 GCA_946062035.1 uncultured Bacteroidales bacterium | reverse complement strand
CAGCCTGTTGAGTTTCGTTATCCACAGCCGCCGTTTTATCAAAGATCCAATCAGCGGCAGGTTTTATCACCCCTTTCGGAAAAAGTCCGTGAGCTATCTGCTTTAGGGTAAAATCTTTTTTATTCTGCCCCATAATGTTGTCGGTTACTATGCAATTGACGGCAAGACACAAGGCCGCCACAGTTACTAATTTAAATATCTTATTCATTATCAAATAGTTATTCATTGATATATTTCTTGTCGAAGTTAACTAAATAAACTTTATCCACACCACGGGTCAATGCGGTATAGAGCCATTTTTTATCCTCTATCCCGATTTCATCCCTCCATAATATATTATCCACAAACACACATTTCCACTGTCCTCCCTGCGACTTATGAGCAGTTATGGCAGTCGCGTATTTTATCTGGAGGGCGTTGAAGAACGGATCTTCTTTTATCGCCTTTGAACGTTTTCTCTTATCTTTTATGTCGGAATAATCCTCAGCTACATTCCGATATAGAGCCGTCTGTTCATCTCTGCCTAAAGCCGGTGTAGTAGCATCCAATGTGTCTAAGATTATTTTCGCGTCAACCTCAGAATTGTTGTAATCCGGAAACGAGAGGGTCGCTTCTGCAAAATGGAAACCATATCTCTCTTCATAGTTGCCGATGTGGACCAATTCGGCTATATCCCCGTTTGCTATAAAATCAAGCTCCTCTGACTTACCTTTGAACTGATAACAATTCTTCACTATCATAAGTCTGTCGCCCCTACAAAGTTTTTCCTCCTTGAACAATACTGACGAACGGATCCCCTGGTTGTATTTATTGGCTCGGATATTCGACCTGCATAGAACCACTACGTTATCTTCGCCATACTCTTCGATCGAATCTGACAGCTTCTCAATCAGAAATTCTCCAGTTATAGGCTCTATATCAGGATATTGCATCGTTTCAAAAAAAGGTTCGCACAAATCTCCCGCCTCAATTTGCTCTCTCAAAGAGGTGGCATTGGCAAGGATACCGCTCTCCTCCGCCTGTCTGACAACTTCTGTAAGGTACACAGATTTGACATTTTGAGTGAACTGCTGAAGATAGTCTATGTCTAAAGCGGGACTGCAGTCCATCCCCACAGGGGGAAGCTGGGCCGGATCACCGGTAAGTATCAGCCTATTGGAAGGATTGCTCCTCACAAATTGGAATAAATCCGAAAGCAGATCTCCGCTGCCGAAAAGCGAATCCCCATTGGAGGCCGAAGAAATCAGGGAAACTTCATCCACAATGAAAAGCGTGTCGGTGTTTTTCTTGAAATTCAACGCAAACTCCCCTATTCCGTCAACCAACGATTTTTGCTTGTAGATGTATTTGTGGATTGTCGAGGCTTTCTCGCCTGTAAAGTTGGAAAGTACCTTGGCCGCACGCCCGGTAGGAGCAAGCAACACATACTTATAATCGATTGATTTCAAAGCCGAAATAAAAGCGGCAAGGGCGGAAGTCTTACCGGTACCAGCATATCCGTTGACGACGGTCAGCCATTCTTCCTCAGCATTTCCACCGATAAACTCTGCAAGTGTCTGCAACATCTCCCTCTGACCATTAGTCGGATCATACCCCAACGCACTCAGGGACCTGCTATACAAGAACTTTGCGATAGAACTCATTTCCAGCGTCTGAGAGCAAAGAACGTTATAAACGGATATATCTCAAGACGGCCTATGAACATCTCGACAGTGCAGATAAACTTGCTTAGAACAGGAAGATCAGAATACGAAGCGAAAGCGCCGCCGGACCCGAAGGTCAATCCAATATTTCCCATGCAGGCGACAGATGCGGCGACCGCATCTTGGAGCGACAGCCCTGTTATGGCAAGAAGTATCGCGCAAACGAAAACTATAAGCAGATAAAATATTATAAAGACATTAACATCCGCTATCAGCTCGCTGTCTATTACCCTGTTGCCGAGTTTTGTCCTTACTACCGCATTATAATTGACCTGCTTTTTCAGTCTTGCCCTCAATGAACTGAACCACAAGCACACTCTGTCTGCTTTTATACCTCCCGTAGTCGACCCGCTGCAGGCCCCCATCAGCGAAAGGAACAAAAGCATAAGCAGAGAGGTAACAGGCCAATGCCCCGTCTCGTCTACCGCCAACCCTGTGGAGGATGCAGTAGATATGTTCATGAACGCACTATGCCTCAATGCCGTAAAGACATTCGTCTCATTGCCCGAAAGCAGAAGATTTCCTGCAGAAAAAATTATGACGGCGAGAAGAACTATACTGTAAAACTTAATTACAGGATTGCGGAATACCCTGAACGAATGCCCCTTCGCGGATGAATACAAAAGTCCGAAGTGAAGACTGCTCAAAAACATGAATACTATCATTATCACTTCTACAACAGGGGAATCGAATGCAGCCGCAGACATGTTCTTTGTCGAGAATCCGCCGGTCGAGACGATTGCCATTGCATGATTGAGCGAGTCGAACAAACTCATTCCGGCAATCCGCATAAGTACCGTCTGAGATATAGTGATTACAAGATATACGGTTATTATTATCCTCGCTGTCTTGGATAGCCTGAACCTGTAATTCGCCTTGGAAAGTTCGCTTATCTCGAGCTTTGAAATCTTAAGCCCTACGGCGTTTCGTGAGGTGGGAAGGACCAGAATCATAAAAACCACAACTCCCAGACCGCCGATATAATGGGTCGCGGTTCTCCAGAACAAAAGTCCCTTGGGCAAAGCCTCAACATCGTTCAGAATCGTCGAGCCGGTTGTAGTGTAGCCGCTCACGCTCTCATACCATGCGTTGATTGCTGAAAATTCTCCACCCCAGATCACATAGGGCAACATACCGAATATGCAGGAAAGAATCCAGGATAAGACTATCGAGAAATATCCTTCCCTAAGGTTAATTACCCCCCCGCGCCTTACGAAGATCAAGGGGAACAGTCCTGTTGCAAGAGTTATTATCGCACTGTAGAACAACGGGAAGAACGATGTATCCCAGCCGTTGAGCACGGCGACGAATGCCCCCGACAGCATAAATGCGGCATTGAACACCAACGCCACACCGACATTACGAGATATCAGCCCGACGTTCACTGCAAGTTGTTTTTAAGAAGTTGCTTGTTTTTTCTTATTACCTCTTTTACGTTTTCATTGAGGTTCTGCATCTCGTCATTGCTCTCGATGCTGACATCATACGCCTTGCCGGTCTCCCTGTACCTTCTTATTCCTCTGGTGATAAGCTCGAGAGGATTAAGAAAATAGTATGTAACATAATAGTTGAAAAGGAAGAGAAGGACCAACTCTATTCCAACTGCCACCACACACGGCATTATGCTTCTGTAGAAAGCAGCATTCAGACCATCGGAACTTACCTTGAGGGCATTTTGCGAAAGTGCGTTCAATTTGCCGATATAAGACCTCAGCTGATTGTATACAGGATACAACTTGTTGAAAAACCACTCCCTCCTCTCCGAATAATTGCGTTTCCACACTTCCGGAACCTCTCCGACTATATGTGCATAGGCTATATATGCATATCTGACGGAATCCGCCATTGCCCTCTCCTCAGCAGTAGTAAACCTTTCATAAATCCTGCCCATGTAACTTTTAAAACGGTTATCAGAGCCTATTTCGAACAGGACAGGTGTTTCCGACAACGTTGTGTCCCCTATCTTCTCCATAAGCCTGAAGTTATAGTCATCAGTAATCTCCAATAGCATCCGGGAGTTGTTTATGCTTTCTACATCCTCTGTAACAAACTGAGCCACAGTCCTCCGCATTGTGACAAACTCAAAAATGGCTATCACGCTCGAAAGCAGAAGAATCAAGCCCAATATCACAAATGCTACAGATATCTTTCTTTTAACTGACATCGCCAAAATCATTTACGGCTCAAATGTAGTGAAAAAAAGGGACCGCTTATTCAGCGATCCCCGTTTCTGTCTTACTTATAAGTATCAGATTACTTTGCGCTCATAACCTTGATAAGGTCAAGAACCTTGTTAGAGTAACCTACCTCGTTGTCGTACCAAGAAACTACCTTAACGAACTTAGGATTAAGCATGATACCTGCCTTTGCGTCGAAGATAGATGTTCTCTTGTCACCGAGGAAGTCTGATGAAACAACCTGATCCTCAGTATATCCGAGAATGCCCTTAAGCTCACCCTCAGAAGCCTTCTTCATAGCCTCGCAAATTGCCTCATAAGTAGTCTCGCTCTTGAGGTTAACTGTAAGGTCAACAGAAGATACGTCCAAAGTAGGAACTCTGAAAGACATACCGGTAAGTTTGCCGTTCAACTCAGGGATAACCTTGCCTACAGCCTTAGCGGCACCTGTTGATGAAGGGATAATGTTGCCAGCTGCAGCTCTACCGCCTCTCCAGTCTTTCTTTGAAGGACCGTCAACGGTCTTCTGGGTAGCTGTTGTAGAGTGAACTGTAGTCATAAGACCTGTCTCGACACCGAAGTTGTCGTTGAGAACCTTAACGATCGGAGCAAGGCAGTTGGTTGTACAAGATGCGTTTGAAACGATCTGCTGGCCTGCATACTTGTCTGTGTTCACACCACATACGAACATAGGAGTATCGTCCTTTGAAGGAGCTGACATTACGACTCTCTTCGCACCAGCCTTGATATGAGCCTCAGCTTTCTCTTTTGTAAGGAAAAGACCTGTTGACTCAACAACATACTCTGCGCCTACCTCATCCCACTTAAGGTTAGCAGGATCCATCTCTGAAGTAATTCTTATTGCGTTGCCGTTAACTACGAGCTTACCATCCTTAACCTCAATTGTACCGTTGAACTGACCATGCATAGTATCATACTTAAGCATGTATGCCATATACTCAACATCCAAGAGGTCGTTTATACCTACTATCTGGATGTCATCTCTTTCCTGTGCAGCTCTAAATACAAGACGTCCAATACGTCCAAAACCATTAATACCTACTTTAATTTTACTCATATCACTAAAAGTTAAAAATATATCCTTCTTTATGTCCCAAATGCCTTCTCAAAAACCGTGCAAATTTATAACTTTTTGCACAAAATAAGTACATTTGAAACATGAAAAAACAAAAACTCGAAATACTACTCACAAACGATGACGGCTACCTATCCAAAGGGTTCAAAGAAGCCGTTGAAATATGTGCCGGATTCGGAAATGTAACTGCGATCGGGCCAAAGTTCCCTCAAAGCGGCAAGTCCGCTTCTTTGACAATGGGAGAGGCTTTGTGGATGGATAAAATCGAAGAAAGAGCGCACTCCAATGGCAATGCCATACGAATCTTCTATTTTTCAGGAAGTCCTGCCGATTGCGTAAAAATCGCAATGAACACTGAATTCTCTCTAAAGCGCAAGCCGGATATTTTGGTTTCCGGGATAAATCATGGCTCCAACGCTTCTGCCGCAGCGATTTATTCCGGCACATTGGGAGCGGCAAAAGAAGCGGCAATCTATGGAATCCCGGCACTTGCGCTCTCATTAGACTGTCACGACGAAAACGCTGATTTTGCGGTTGTCAGGAAGTTCGCACCTAAAATCATAGAGAATTTTCTGTCCGCTCCGCCCAAAAACGGGATTTACATCAACGTAAATTTTCCTTACATCCCGATAAAAGAGGTCAAAGGGTATAAATTTGCAGAGCAGGGCAAAGGCATGTGGATCAAGGAGTTTAAAAAATATCCTACGCCAAGGGGAGGAAATTTCTATATGATGTTCGGACAATTTATAGACTGCGACAAAAAACACGTTGGAGATCATACAGCCGTATCAGAAGGGTACATATCGATAGTACCGCACAACATCGATACAACGGATCGTTATGAAAAAGAGAGACTTGCGAATCTCTGGAAACTATAGGGAAATATGAAGTACTATATAATAGCGGGCGAGGCTTCCGGGGATTTGCACGGGTCAAATCTCATTAAGGGACTTAAAAACAACGATCCTGAATGCGAAATACGTTGTTGGGGCGGTGACCTTATGCAAGCCGCCGGCGGAGAATTAGTCAGGCACTATAAAGAGAGTGCGATAATGGG
>CAMGTS010000085.1 GCA_946062035.1 uncultured Bacteroidales bacterium | reverse complement strand
AAGAGAGATTACAGACACTTCTAAACCTCGAAAAACTCACAGCGGCCCAATTGGCCTCTTTACTCGAAATCCAAAGGTCTACACTGTCGAATATTTTGGGGGGGAGAAACAAGCCGAGCTACGACCTGATACTTTCAATACTGACAAAATTGCCGAATTTGAATATCGAGTGGTTATTGGAAGGTAAGGGCAAACCTTATAAAGACAGTGAAAAAAATTTCAGAGGAACCCCTATCGAAGATGGCAAAATTTCAGAGCAGCCGGCAGATGAAGTCAAAGTGACCTCTTCTAACCCTACCGATCTTTTCGGTTTTGAGGAAGCGGAGCAAGTTTCCGATTTTTCAGATTTTCCGGTAGAAGATGAAATGCCGCAAAGCGAAAAAATTTCAGAAAGTTCAGATTCCAGAAATTCACAAAAAAGTGAAGAGGCATGCGAAAATACCCGGCAATCTGAAAAAATCACGACTTCTACCGAATTTCATCCGTTTCCTCCATTAGAACGGGAAAACATAGAACAACAGCTAAAAATATTACAATCGCCTGTAAACAAGCAAGTTGCGAGCAAAATAACACGTCAACAACCCTCTGAGAATCGAAAATTCGGAGAAAATCCGGCTCCCGTACAGAAAAACAGGGAACTGACAAGGGTTATTTTGTGCTATTCAGACGGAAGTTTCGAGAATTATTCCAGATAAAAGGCTATCATCTGTTCTTTAGTACGACAAGCCTGTCTCCCTCTCTGAGTATGGTCGAACCATTCGGTATTATCCCCTTGTCGCCTCTTTGAACAAGGAGAATAAGCCCCTTTTCAGTAAACTCTCTTACAGGACGGCCTGAATAAGGAGTACTTTCGTTTACAGTTTTCTCCATCAGATAGACAGAAGCGTCATCATAAGATTTGGTAACGATTATGACTTTATCACCCTCCTGCAGCAATGTATGCCCGTTCGGGACAATGCGCCTTTCCCCTCTCAAAACCATCGCTATAAGGATATTTTTGGGAAGGCCAAGCTCCATGACGGCCTTGCCGCTCCAGGAACTTTTCGGCACTATATCTATATAGCTGAACTGCATTTCAGTCTTTTCCGAATAGTCATTGAAGGTTTTCATGACATCATTTTCAGAGTCGAGCATTCCAAGTTTACGGGCGACCCACGGGATCAGCGAGCCTTGCAACGAAATGGATATCAATACTATGCAAAAGACTATACTGAACAGGTCATAGTGCAGCCCCTTTGTCCCCGTAAAAGCCATTATTGCGAATACTATAGAAGCCGCACCTCTTAATCCCACGAATGAGACTAACCACTGCTGCTTCGCCGAATATTTTCCGTAAGGGGACAATATTCCGAATACTGCCGCCGGACGTGCTACAATCAACAAAAAGGCGGAAATCGCCACAGCCGGCAGTATCGCATCCAACAATAAAGGAGGTCTTGCAAGAAGTCCGAGTAGGAAAAATATAATCACTTGCATCAGACCGGTCAGACCATCAAAAAAGCCTACTATAGCTTTCTTACCGCTAAAGTCCTCATTGCCAAGCATAATACCGACTATATAAGCACTCAGATAACCGTTTCCTCCCACAACGTCAGGTATTGCGTATGCGGCTATAGCTATGGCGAAGATGAAAAGCGTATCGAAACCTGCTGTGTTGAAATTCAACTTTCTCATTACATAACAGGCTAATTTTGCTATAATAAATCCAAGTCCCGCTCCGAAAGCTATCTGTGCAACGACCATCCACAACAACGACCACCCTGAGGCCGTCCCGTTCAATACAGATATCATTATGGCCGTAAGCATATATGAAGCGGGGTCGTTACTTCCACTCTCAATTTCCAACATCGGAGCTGTGTTGTTCTTTAATCCCAATTTCTTGCCTCTCAGGATTGAGAAGACAGAGGCCGCATCGGTAGAACTGACCACTGCGCCGACAAGAAAACTTTCCGCCCACCCCCATCGCAACGCATAATGGCAAAACGTTCCTGTAAGTCCGGCGGTCACCAAGACTCCGAAAGATGCCAACAAGACCGATTCACGCACGACAGGTTTCACGCTCTCCCAACGGGTACCGAAACCTCCGTAGAACATGATAAAGATCAATGCCATCGTGCAGATATCCTTGGCAAAGTCGTGATTATCAAGGTATACAGGTATCGCACCGACATTTCCGCAAACGATACCGAGCACAATGAAAGCCAAAAGCGTAGGAACACCTATGCGTGACGATATGTTGTTCAGCCACACGCAGGTAAGAATAACCACCACTATAAAAATGAGGAAAAGGCTTACCATACCGTCAGATTATAAGTGCATAGGGGAATAATCGCATAAGCCTATCCCCTTTTATGAGTCATAATTTCAAGTACCTGTCTGTCAGTCTCATTCATAGCATCAGCCCCGATACTCACCAAATTACGGATACTCCTGTCTACATCCTCTTCGATGATGCCCTCTACTGGTGACACGCAGTTTCCTTGCATGGCAAGCATCGCGGAGAGTACAGCTGTGCTTACTCCCGAAGTAAGTTTCAATGCACAGCTTGGCTTAGCCCCGTCGCAAATCATTCCCGTAAGGTTGGCTATCATGTTCTTAACGGCATAGGTGATCTGCTCGAAGTTCCCCCCCATCAGATAAGTTATACCGCAACTTGAACCCGTAGATGCCACCACGCATCCGCACAAAGCGGACAAAGCTCCGAGACTTTGCTTGATATATATAGCGGTAAGATGACTGAGCATCAATGCTCTAAGCATTTCTTCACGTGTATTGCAGTTTTCTCTCGCAAAAACAACCACAGGATTTGTCGCGCAAATTCCCTGGTTGCCGCTGCCGGAATTGCTCATTACAGGAATCATGGCACCTGCCATTCTTGCGTCGCAGGCGCATGCCGTACTTGAGAGTATATGAGAAAATATGCTGTCCCCCATAAGACCCCTACCCAACGGGCGGCTCAGCGCCTTACCCAAGCAATGTCCGTAATTGCCTTCATTAGAACGTTTTGCGGCTTCCTCATTAAGCCTGCGGGCTTCATCTATAAATTCGATTTCCTCTAACGGTGCTGTAATGGCAAAACTATATACTTTACGCAGCGTAAGTGTTATTTCATCCTTTTGGACGGTAGAATTCTCCCCCTCGAGAGGAGAATCGAGAACCACCTGTCCGTTACGCTCCACACGTATAAATTTCGTGTGCAGTCTTGCGATAGCCGCACTCGCCCACGAACCGTCTTCAGCCTTACAAACAACTGATACATAAAGCTTTTCTTTCGTATCTTCCGCAAGGCTTATAGCTATCCTCCCCTCCGCCATAAAAGCTTTTCCGCATTCAACGTCTTCTGGAGTCGTATCTTTCAGAACCTCTAATCCATAAGCCGAACGTCCTTTCAACGCACCCAACGCAATCGCGATCGGAAGCCCTACCATACCAGTCCCGGGAATGCCCACTCCCATAGCGTTTTTGAGTATATTTGCGCTAAGACGTACTTCTATTTTGGACGGGACCTTTCCAAGTTCCTCCGTCGCACGGGCCGTCGCCAAAGCTACGCAAATCGGCTCAGTGCAGCCTACGGCGGGCACTACTCCTTTTTTTACTAAGGCGATTATCTGTTCTCTTTCTTGTCTGGTAAGCTCGTCAGCTTTCATGGTAGACTCTCTGTTTTATTGTTAAAAATGGATATCGGATGCCGGCAAGATGCAGTTACCTAAGCCGGACTTCTGCGTATCAAAGGTAGTTAAAGTCTCGACTTTTTCCTATGTTTGTAGTTAATCATAAAGGGTGTGACAATGTATAGACTTGTAAGAAAAATCCTGTTTCTGATTCAGCCGGAGAGAATTCACGACCTTATAATGGCACTCCTGGGCATTCTGAGAAATGTTCCTTTCGCAGGTGCTCTCATAAGAGCCCTTTTCTGCTACAGGAAGCCTGAACTTAAGAAAGAGGTGTTCGGACTTACATTCAAGAATCCTGTCGGACTTGCGGCAGGATTTGACAAGAACGGCGACAGATATAATGATCTGGCGAATTTCGGATTCGGATTCATAGAGATCGGCTCACTGACCCCTGAGGCCCAGCCAGGCAATCCACAACCAAGATGTTTCAGATTGGTAAAGGATGAGGCTATTATCAATCACATGGGTATCAACAACTTAGGAGTACGCCATGCGATAGAGGAACTGAGAAGGAACAAGCCGGACTGTATTTTAGGATGCAGCATATCCAAAGGAGCCAAGACCCCCTTCAAAGATGCCGCCAAGGATTATGTACGATGTCTGGAATTCATATACGACTTTGTCGACTACATCACAATCAATGTATCATGTCCTAATGTCAAGGGCGTAACCAAACTTCAGGACAGCGACAATCTGTCGGAAATAATCGATAAAATGTTGGAACTCAGGCTGATGTATGACGACTACCGCCCGATTCTGATTAAGGTCTCGCCCGATCTGACCAAAGAGCAGTTAGATGAGGTCATCGAGCTGACTCTTATCTCCGGATTGGACGGCATAATCGCCACGAATACGACACGTGACAGGAGCAATCTGCTCACGGACCAGGCCACATTGGATAAGATCGGAGAAGGAGGATTAAGCGGCAAACCTCTGTTTGAGAAGAGTTTAAGCACCGTCAGATATATAGCTGAAAAGACAAAGGGCAACTTCCCTATCATAGCAAGCGGAGGGATAATGACCCCTGAACAAGCCAAGCAAATGCTCGACGCAGGGGCGTCATTGATTCAGGTTTATTCAGGATTCATATACAACGGGCCTTCGTTCGCAAAGAAGATTTGCAAATACCTCTATAAGAGCAAAAAGCAAGCGTCGGCATCTAAGTAATGAGCGGATATATTAGGACAAAACAATGATTACAGCATCAATTTGTACAATAGGAGATGAGATTCTGATCGGACAGATCGTAGATACAAATTCATCCATGATCTCGAAGCAGCTCAACAGTATAGGCGTGAAAGTCAACTTTATGGCTACATGCGGAGACAACAGGGACGATATACTCGCTACCCTGAAATCATGCCTTAAAGCATCTGATATAGTGATAGTTACCGGAGGGCTTGGCCCGACAAAAGACGACATCACAAAAAAAGTCTTGGGAGAATTGACCGGGAGCGGAAAAGATATACGGAACGAGGAACAACTATCGATAATCAAACGGATTCTATCTGCAAGGGGAATAGAAATGTTGGATATCAATATTCTTCAAGCTTCTGTACCTGAGACCTGTACGGTCATTCCTAACAGAATCGGCACCGCCCCGATAATGCAGTTTGAAATCCCGGCGGAACGTTTCGGACGCAATAACCTGTTGTTTTCAATGCCGGGAGTCCCGTTTGAGACCGAAACCGCCCTGCCCGATGTACTCGCCTCAATCCAAAGGCATTACAAGCTTGACGAGATTTTCCACAGGACCATCTGTACATTCGGGATTCCAGAATCGGTCCTCAGCAAACAGATAGAAGAATGGGAAGACAATCTTCCTGATAACCTGCATCTTGCCTACCTTCCTAACCCTGTGTTGGGCGTCCGCCTAAGACTCTCGATCTACGGGACTTCCAAAGAGGAGGGAGAGGCGGAATTAGAGAAATATACAGAAACTTTGAAAGCGATTCTCGGCGATTCCATTTACGGCTACGGAACCACGACTCCGCAGGAAGCCATCGGCAGATTGCTCTTAGACAAAAACGCGACACTCTCTACTGCAGAGAGTTGTACAGGAGGATACATCGCCCATCTCATTACCGGAATTCCCGGGGCAAGCCGCTACTATTACGGAAGCGCCGTATCATACGACAACAGCATAAAACAGAATATACTCGGTGTGGAAAAGAGCGTCCTTGAGAAATTCGGGGCTGTCAGCAAAGAGTGCGCCATTCAAATGGCGGAAGGTGTAAAAAACAAATATTCAACAACTTACTCGATTGCCACCACCGGAATAGCCGGCCCTGACGGAGGAACGCCGCAAAAGCCGACAGGAACATTATGGATAGCTGTCAGCGGGCCAAAAGGCACTCAGACTCAA
>CAMGTS010000084.1 GCA_946062035.1 uncultured Bacteroidales bacterium | reverse complement strand
TGTGGCTCACCAGCTTCTGCCTGCTGTAGGGCATCCGCAGCAGGTTGGTCATCTGGCTGACCGTCCAGCCCTCAAGCGGCATGGTGAGCTTCATCACCCTGACGCTGGCGGTCGCCTCGGAATCCGCAGGGGTTTTCTCCGTTTCTTTCTGGGCGGCTTTTTGTTGCAGGTTCCAGTAGTTTACTAATTTATTCTCCTTGTTCTTTTTGGGGGTGTTGTCAAGGTTTGGGTGGTCGATGATTTCCGCTCCGATTTTACTGTAAAGTTCGTCCTTGTTGTTGAGTTTGAACTCTGCGATAAGTTTGGTAAGTACCCTCTTGCTTGATTTGACTCCCAATTTGGTAAGCTCTCGCTCCAATTTCTCCTGTCCGAGCTTGATGGAATCTATATTCTCCTTGATGGAATCCATGATGAGATTCCTTGCCTTAGCCGTTTTTACAAAATCAAGCCACTCTCTTTGAGGGCGTTGCGAATCTGCGGAAATAATCTCCACCAAGTCTCCGTTGTGAAGCGTATAGGAAAGCGGGACAAGCTTCATGTTGACTTTTGCGGCGATAGCCTTATTGCCGATTTCCGAGTGGATGGCGTAGGCGAAATCAAGAACTGTCGCTCCCTTTTGCATTCTCTTGCTTTCACCCTTTGGAGTAAATACATATATCTCCTTGGATAACAATCCCGTATGGAATCTGTCAAGAAATTCCAACGCATTGGCGTCAGGATTCTCAAGTACCTCCCTGACCATGTTGAGCCAGTTATCAAGCTCGTTTTCCTGAGTCTGGTTGCTTGCGATTTTTTCCCCTTTGTAATTCCAGTGGGCGGCCAAGCCTTTTTCAGCGATGACATCCATTCTCACAGTCCTGATCTGCACTTCCACCCAACCTCCCCGAGGGTTCATCAGGGTACAGTGCAGGGCTTCGTAACCATTTGACTTAGGCGTACTTACCCAATCCCTGATGCGGTCTGTGTTCGAGAGGAAATCTTCCGAAATCAATGAGTAGATCTCCCAACACTGCTTTCTTTCGGAACTTCCTTTCTTCGGAGTGAAAACGATTCTTACCGCAAACAAATCGTATATCTCCTCAAAAGGGATTCCCTTTGTCTGCATCTTGTTCCAGATAGAGTAAGGGGTCTTGATACGCTTGGTTATCGTGAATTTGAACCTTGCCGACTCAAGGAGTTTGGAGATAGGGGCGATGAAACTGTCTATGGCAGCCCCTTTCTTTTCCGTCACTTCAGCAAGTTTTCTGCATATTTCGTTATACTGCTCAGGCTGACGGTATTTCAGCCAGATATTCTCCATTTCAGATTTGATGCTGTACAAGCCAAGCCTGTGAGCGAGAGGGATGAAAATATACATTGTCTCGCTAAGTATCTTGTCTTGTTTGCGCTCAGGCATAGACGCGATTGTCCTGAGATTGTGCAGACGGTCAGCCAACTTGATCAGGATAACCCTGACATCATCGTTAAGGGTCAGAAGGATTCTTTTGAAGTTTTCCGCCTGAATGGATTTTTCCTGTTCTTCAGTCTTGCCTATGTTCTTGGAATCCATCGTGGATTTCATTTTGGTCAGCCCGTCTACAAGTGACGCTATTTTCGGGCCGAATAACCTGCTGATATCATCTACGGTGTATTCAGTATCCTCAACGACATCGTGCAGCAGTGCGGTAACGATAGACTTATAACCTAATCCTATTTCCTGAACAACAATCTTCGCCACATCGATAGGGTGGAGTATATATGGTTCTCCTGAACGTCTGCGCACTCCCTTGTGCGCTTTGTTGGCGAACTCGAAAGCCTTGATTACCCCTTCGTATTCCTCCTGGTTGGCGCAGCGTTTCAGAGCGGCAAGTCTTAATGACTCAAACTCCCTCTGTATAAGTTCGTTATCTTCTTTCGTAAAATCAGCCATCTTCTCTCCTCAGTTAAATCTTTCTTTAAAATCTCAAATCTCTCTCCCCGTTTTTGATTTTATTGATTCTTTCTATGATAGTATTTTTGTAACCCCCCTCTTCTATTTTGCCTAACTCTCTTTCTATCAATGCGTAACCTGTTTTCTTGGTTTCCGGTTCCGCATAATCTTCCAAATACTCCGACAATGTCAGAAGTGCGTTCGGCGTGCAGAATTTCTGGATAAAGCCCGGAATAGCGAACTCCATAAAATGCTCTCCGGTCCTTCCGGCTCTATAGCATGATGTGCAGAAGCTTGGTATAAAGTCCTGGGTCATAAGCCATTTTACTGTTTCGTCAAGCCCTCTGGTATCACCGACCATAAACTGTTCCTCACTTAGTTTCTGTTCAGAACCTTTAGGCTTTTCGTAACCTCCTATCTCAAGACGGGTTCCTGCGTCAATCTGTGAGATTCCGAATTTTATGACTTCGTTTCTTAACTCTTCCGGCTCTCTTGCGGTCAATATCATACCGGTATAAGGGACCGCAAGTCTGAGAGTGGCGACCAGTTGCTTGAACTCCTCATCATTTGTCTCGTATGGCAGGCTCAGGTTCATGTCCTGTGCGGGGCGGATTCTTGGAAAACTTATTGTGTGAGGCCCGACACCGAATCTCTCCTTAAGGTGTATCGCATGCGATACAAGTCCTAACGTTTCGAATCTCCAGTCGTACAGGCCGATAAGTGCTCCGATGCCAAGGTCGTCAATCCCGGCCTCGAAAGCTCTATCCAAACCGTCAAGCCTCCAGTCGTAATCCCCCTTGATTGTGTCGGCAGGGTGATATTTTGCATAAGTGGCTCTGTGATATGTCTCCTGAAAAATCTGGTAAGTTCCTATTCCCGCCTCTTTTACAGTTTTATATCCTTTGATGTCTAACGGAGCCGCGTTTATATTACATCTTCTTATAGCGCCGTTTTTACTTTTGACAGCGTAGACTGAACGTGTGCAGTCCGCTATGAACTCCGGGGTATATATAGGAGATTCTCCGAAAACGAGAATCAGGCGCTTCTGCCCGTTATCCTCCAAAGCTACGACTTCATTTATAAGCTCATCTTTTGTAAGAGTCTTTCTTATAGTGTTTTTAGCGCTTTTCTTAAAGCCGCAGTATGCACAGTTGTTTACGCAGTAATTGCCGATGTAGAGAGGTGCGAAAATTACTATTCTGTTGCCGTAGATCTCTCTCTTGACCCTTCTTGCCGCTTCGTAAAGTTCTTCTTTCCCCTCAGGGGACTTGATTGACAGGAGCTGGGCGGTCTCTTCTAAGGTCAATGGGGTTTTGCTCAGGGATTTATCGAAAATTTCCCTGTATCTGACTTTGTCTTCACAGGTAGTACGGAGGAGATTCTCTATTCTCTCCTCGTCAATAAAGTCAGCGCCACCTTTGCTGATTGTTCTATCTAATTCTATTCCAAGTTGTTTCATTTTAGTTTCTTTTCGGATTCCATAGGATTATCCGTCTTTTTATCCATTTTTATCAGAGTTTTGTCTGTAACGGCGGTAAGCGCCGGGACTGTCTCCTCTTGTTCGTGTATATTCTGTAGAGCGTGAGCTATTTCCGCTCCGATGAGTATTATGGTCCAACTGATGTTGAGCCAGATCAGGAACAGCGGAATTGCGGCGAAAGCTCCGTAAACCGCATTAAGTCTTGTTACTACCAACTGTGTTCCGGTATATAGAAATTGCAGAAGCACAAAGGCGAAAGCTGTTATTATTGAGGCTCTTAGCGATGCCTTCCATTTTACGGCGGTGTTCGGGATGTATTTGTTGACGACTGTGAAAGCAAGTACGCACACGATATAGTAACTGATCCATTGGACGAATGCGCTGATTGTCTCGAAGTGCCATATTTTTACTCCGTAGTTGCCGAGTGCGTTATTGAAAAACACACTGACCGAGAGGAACAGTATAATCATAAACGGCGCGACTAACAGGAAGCCGAAGTAGTAAAGAAAACGTTTACCGATCGAACGGGACCTCTCTACATCCCATATTACATTGAAGGAACGCTCTATGTTCATGATCAGCCAGATGATCGTCCAGATGAAAGCGAAGAAACTTATCGCTCCGAATATTCCTTTCCTGCCGCTTGCGACGATGTTGTTCGCACTTGTTATTATTCCCTGAAGTATGTTTTCGTCAATGGCCTCGAAAGAGTGGAGCAGTACATACTCCAAATGATTTTCAAGCCCGAAACCTCCTGTTACAAAGAACATTACAGCCAAAAACGGAACAAGCGCCAGCATTGTAAAGAATGTCAGCGAGATAGAGTAGAGGCCAAGCCGCACCTTGGCAATGTCCTTGACAGCCAAAATGACTACTTTCAGAGTGTTATAGAATGATTTCCTTGCCTTGCTGATACTCTGGACATTGATGTTCCAGATGTCCTCTGTAAGGAAGTTCCTGACATCAACAAACAGTTCCGCTATGGAGCGGGCAAAATGCAGCGCAGCCGCCTTGAAATCGCGGAAAAAGCCTTTTACAGCCCCGAACCTCATTCTGTATGACTTTGTAGATGCCAATTTATTCTCTGAAAATCTGTTAATTACTGTTTCCTAAGCTTCGCCATGAATCTTTCGGGATCGATTATGAACCTTGTGTGGATTCCGCTCCCGATTTCGCCCTGTTCGTCGTATGCGGTCACTTTGAAGGTGACCTTTCTTCCGTCAACTTCACATACTTCTGCCTCAGCATAAACCTTAGCTCCGGGCAGACAGGCTCGTGTGTGCTTGATGTCCAGACCCGTACCTACGCTGTCCTCATTTATCGGGGCGTTTTTCAAAAGAAGAAACGCAGCTTCCTCCATCATAGACACCATTGCCGGGGTTGAAAAGACCCCCAAAGCCCCCGTGCCGAATGCGGCAGCTGTACATTCCTCTGTAACAAGTCTTTCGGCTCTGTTCTTCAACCCAATCCTTATCTCTTCCGACATAGTCTTATGCTTTAAGCGATTCGACAAAATTTTTAACGAATTCGTCAGCGGTAGCGGATATCTTCTCTTCAGTCGGCGCTCCGAACGCCTCTACCTTAGGTTCGACCATAGTCTGCTTGCCCTCCTCCAAGAATTTAGCAATGGACTTTGCGCCGGCTGCGTTCCATCCGCTTGTTCCGAATACTCCGAAAATCTTGTTCTTAGGGCACATGATAGAAATTTCGTTGCACAGATGTTCCATCATAGGGTGCATGACTCCGTTATATGCGCAGCTTCCGAGTATTATCCCCTTGAATCTCTGGATATCAGAGAGAATGTAGGATACATTTGTCTTGGAAACATCGTATGTCCGTATATTCCTTATTCCTGCGGCGGCAAGTTTTGCTCCGAGTGTGTCAGCAAGGTTTTCAGTATTGCCATACATACTTGCATAAGCGATGACTACGCCTTCTTCAGATTTGAACGAAGCCCAGTCTGCATATAGTCTGATGACCTTTTCAGGATTCTCTTTCCATACAACCCCGTGAGACGGAGCGATGACTTTAACTGTCGTTCCGGCAAGTTTGGCTATCGCCTTGCATACCATCATGCTCCATTTTGAGACAATATTCGCATAGTACCGTCTCATCTCAGGCAGGAAGATTTCTTCCAAATCGTAGTCGCTGTCGAATATGCCTCCATCAAGAGTTCCATAGCCTCCGAAAGCGTCGCATGTGAAAAGTACCTGCTCCTCGACGGCATAGGTCACCATTGTTTCCGGCCAATGCACCCACGGGATAAACACGAATTTCAAAGTGGTTTTTCCGACGGAAAGTTCCTCGCCGTCCTTTACGCTCAGAAAACGTTCTCTTTCAACACCGTAGTATTTCTGCAACAATCCGAAAGTCTGCTCGTTGCCTATGATTTTCAACTCAGGATACTTAGCAAGTACAGCCGGAATCATCCCGCTGTGATCAGGTTCCATGTGGTTGACCACCAAATAGTGAAGCGGCTCTCCGTTGGTCTCTTTCTCTATTTTCTTGAAAAAGTCCGCATCCGAACCGTATTCAACCGTATCTATGAGTACGTTCTTTTCGTCTTTTATAAGATATGAGTTGTACGACACTCCGTGTGGTATCGGCCAGTTGTTCTCAAAAAGAGCGGTTCTTCTGTCGTTAACTCCGATATA
>CAMGTS010000083.1 GCA_946062035.1 uncultured Bacteroidales bacterium | reverse complement strand
ACTACGCAGGGCTTTGCAGCGATACAATAGCTACTACACGCTATGGCGGAACAATGTTTTCAGCGGCTCTGAAATATGAGAACTTCTACGGCACGCAGTTCCATCCCGAAAAAAGCGGTGATGCGGGAGAGCGCGTACTGAACAACTTTTTGAAACTGTAAAGACTTGTTAATGAGCTTATAGCGAGATTGCAATGAGATTCAAACTTATATCCTGAGTTCCTATGACTGAGATTGTTCCTGCGATAGATATAATAGAAGGGCGTTGCGTGCGCCTTACAGAGGGAGACTACAATAGATGCTCGATATACGATGTTGACCCTGCCGATATGGTCAGGCGGTGTGTCGATCACGGGTTTACCCGTATCCATGTAGTTGACTTAGACGGCGCTAAGGCTTCCAATCCTCATAACCTTAAGTCCTTAGAGAAAATGGCGGCTGTGGGCTGCGCACGTATCGAGTGGGGCGGAGGAATCAAGAGCGAAGGGGCGCTGAATGATATTTTCAACGCAGGAGCAAGCTATGCGGTCGTAGGAAGCCTCGCAGCCAGATATCCTGAGACAATGTCCTGGTGGATAGCCAAATACGGAGGAGACAAGATTGTGCTCGGAGCGGATGTACGAGGCGGCAAGATAGCCGTGAACGGGTGGCTCGAATCAACTGAGCTTACGATTGAAGCCCTTATCGGGCGCCTTCCGGGACTGCGTCAGGCTATATGTACTGAAATATCCCGTGACGGCACACTCTCAGGACCGGATATAGACCTCTACAAAAGGCTCATCTCGGCCTGCCCTGATGTTATCTTCACCGCTTCGGGAGGAATAGGAAATATGGCTCATATAGAGGAGCTTGCTGCTATCGGAATGCCGAGGATAATTGTTGGCAAGGCTCTCTATGAGGGACGCATCAGTCTCAAAGAGCTGATGTCGGTACATAGCAGAGTTGGAGAGGAAGAACGGACAGCATCAGTCATGCAGAGTCGTGGCGAAGATTTGCCCAACCCTCTAAACAATACAAATTATTGATATTATGCTTGCGAAGAGACTCATACCATGCTTGGATGTCAAAGACGGACGCACCGTAAAGGGCATTAACTTCGAGGGGCTTGCCGATGTGGGTGACCCTGTGGAACTTGGAGCACGTTATGCGGCGGAGGGTGCTGACGAATTGGTATTTTTGGACATAAGCGCAACTCTTGAGGGGAGAAGCACATTTGCGGCTCTGGTAGAGAGGATTGCGGACAGGATAAACATCCCGTTTACAGTCGGGGGAGGTATCTCCACTCTTGAAGATGCATCCCGTCTGCTCGATTCGGGTGCGGATAAGATAACCGTCAACAGCGCCGCTGTCGCAAGGCCGGAGCTTATTTCGGAAATAGCCGAAAGATACGGCTCTCAGTTTGTCGTGGCTGCGATAGATGCACGCCTTTGCGATGACGGCATCTGGCATGTTACCACACACGGCGGCAAGAAGATGTCCGACAAGGAGCTTTTCAGCTGGGCAGGTGAGGTTCAGGACAGGGGAGCGGGCGAACTATTGTTTACCTCAATGAACCACGACGGCACAAAACACGGCTACCCTTGCGATGTGTACACTGCGTTGGCGGAGCGGCTTTCTATTCCTCTGATCGCATCTGGAGGGGCGGGAAGCGTTGAAGACATAGCGGAAGTGCTTCGCCCCGGATGTGCTGACGCGGCGCTTGCGGCAAGCATTTTCCATTATAATCAAATCTCCATATCAGAACTTAAATCAAGGCTTGTGGCCAAAGGAATACCTATCAGAATATGAACAACTTGACATTTGACAGCTTTAATCTGCAGAAGTGCGCAGATGGACTTCTCCCTGTAATCATACAGGACGCAACCACTTTGCGTATATTGATGCTCGGCTATATGAACAGAGAGGCTTTCGACATGACAGTCGCAAGTGGCCACGTAACATTTTTCAGCCGCACCAGGCAGAAGCTTTGGACCAAAGGGGAGACTTCGGGCAATTTCCTCACGGTCAAGGAGATGTATTCGGATTGCGATTCTGATACCCTGCTGATAAAGGCTGACCCTGCCGGTCCGACTTGCCATAGGGGAACCGTATCGTGCTTCGACACTCCTGACTCAGAGGGGTTTGTGAGGAGCCTGAGCGCACTTGTCAAGCGCCGCCATTCTGAACTTCCAGAAGGTTCCTATACCACAAAACTCTTTATAAAGGGAGTGAAGACAATCGCCAAGAAAGTAGGGGAAGAGGCCGCTGAAACTGTTATAGAGGCGGTAGACGGAAACCGCAGCCGTTTTGTCTACGAAGCCTCCGATCTCATCTACCATCTGCTCGTCCTTATGGAGCAGATGAACGTTTCCCTCCCTGACATCGAGCAGGAGCTGCTGAAGAGGCATCCGTAGGCTGTTCGTATTTTAGACTTCGTCATATAATTGCTGCACCTCTGCAGAGAAATTGTCGAGACGTTTCTCTGCTTTCGGTTTGCAAATTATTTTAAAACGCTGCCTTACCTTGGTTGAACCAAGCCGTTTTTCGCGCAGCCGGAGCGGATTTCTTCGATTAATTCATGGCAACGAGTCGAGGACAGTTTGATTTTTGTGCCGACAGCGATAAAATCGGTTAGTTTTGGGTGGCCTGAGCCATTTACTGAGGTTGCGTGCTCGCCGTTATACCCCTCAGTGCATAGCGTAAGATCGTATGCCGGTGCAAGTCGCCAACGCCAATCTCCCGTATCGATATCCTTAATCACATAGAAGCTGAAATTTTTGCAGTGATCGTCTTTATTGTTTGTAATATAATTGAACAACATCCTACGGTACATCTGCTCCACATCGTCTTTGCTTTGGGTTATATAACCTGTGAGTGATAAAAGATTAGAGTAATCTAAATAAGGCTCTTGTATTGATATACCCAAGAGCCCCCCTGCAGTAGCTGTGTGGATACGCTTGCCTTCGCTATCAATATCAAATCTCCGTGAAGCGAAATATCTCCCGTTGACAAGTTTGAAATCGGGAACTGTAATCCCACATTGTCTTGCTGCTTCATTATAGCGATATTCCTGAATCCCTTTGTCAATTGGATCGTAGATGTGACGGAATTTGACAATCCAATGCCCGTCATCACCCGAACACACGACTTTGGGACGTACCCCGCCGCTGTTCCCGCTATTGTACAGCAGCAACCCTGCATCGTTGTCCTGTTTTTCATTTAACACTTCGAATGCGATTTGTTGCAATTTGTCGAAATCGCTTATCTGCTCTTCGGATTCAAGATTAATTGCCGGAGAATAGGTTAGTGCGCCCATTCCATTATCGCCGACAAATGCGAGCCTGTCCAATGATGATAGATCAGAATCATTTATTCCTTTTCGGAGCAATGCTTTGCGAAGGAGATATCGCCCGTATCCGTCTGGCAAGCTGTCCTCGAAAATTCCGAAGTTGCCATAAAATGGCTGTGGTTTGGCAATGAAAATTCCTGGCTTTAATGGTAGTTCGAGTGGCGAGATACTGAAACCTTCGGCTATCCATGATTTATCATATTCAAAGACATTCAGCCGATTATCTGGTGACAGCGACAATTTGCCAACCGTCAGCCCGTGAAACATTACTTTCAGAAGTTCAGTCCTTTTCATTTCTTCTTGCTTTTTACGTATGCACGTTTGCTGCCGCTTTTTCTGCGGATTAATTCTAATTCTTCCATCGTGTTGAATTTTGCGTTGGAGAACAGACCTTTTATATCGGAGCTATATCCCAAGGCCATCGCTATTTTTACGAGCGATCTGAATGATATAAGTCCTTTTTGTTCGAATAGTGCTATGGTTGATAATGGTACTCCTGACAGTTCTGAAATGCGCTGTCGTGTGATATTTTTTTCCACACGTCGTTTGCGGAAATTTTCAGCTACTTGCTGAGCGATATCATCAGAATCGTCGAGTGTGAAGCTCTCTAAAACAGACAATATACTGTTATTATTACTTGAATTTACCATAATACTACTAATATCATGGTGTAAATATAATAAAAATCGATGGCTGAAAAAAGTTCCGACAATTCTTTAACGGAGACTGAATCTATGTATACTTTAGCCCAAAGTATAGCAAATTGCCTTTACCAATACAAATTCTCGTGTGATCTTTATCCTGCGATCACGAACTTAGGTTGCTTGCGGGCGTTGAAATTTTCTGAAAGGGGCTTGGCGAATGGGGTGAAGAAAGTTCGTGCTTGCTCCGGGCAGGCTTTCACGCATGCGCAGCACTTTATGCACTTAGTGGCATCTAATTCTAAGTTGTCAGCTGAGATTGCGCCCGTCGGGCATACCTGAGCGCAAGTGCCGCAGTTGGTACAACGCTCCTTATCAACTTCCGGAAGATAGCTCCGAGGTGTCTCTGACTGCATTTTCTGATAGCAGATTATAAATTCTTTGAAATAGCGCAGACTTTGTTCTGGCGACGGTTCATCAAGCATTTCGGATGCATCAACTTCGTTCGAGATACCGGCAACTATTCTTTCTCCTACCTGATTGCCGAACCTTTGGGCTATGAGCAGGTCTTTCTCGTCAGGCCGTCCGGCGGCGATAGGGGTGCTTGCGGTTGAATACGAATGTTCTCCTATGAATGTGGCGGCCGCTACAGGCGTAAATCCCCGCTCTTTTGAAAATTCCATCATCTCTGATACGGCTTTTTCAAAAGCCCTGTTCCCATAAACCGCTATCACAACGCATTTAGCGCCTGAACCGCATATCGCTTCAAGACGCTTCCGTGCCGGTGGCGCAAAATGCCCGCCATATACCGGCGCAGCTATGACTGCGATATCCTCAGCGTTGACTTTGACGCTTTTGCTTGAGCGTGTATAATCGCAATTCACAATTTCGCACCCGTCAATTCTCTCTGCTATGCCATGCGACACGGCTTCAGAGACTTTGGCCGAAGTCCCGGTAGGGGAAAAACAGATATTGTATATTTTCATAAGGGCAGAATTGTTAATAGATGGTTCAATTTGATGTTTACTACCGACAAAAGTAATGCAATTCTCGTGTCAGCGCATAGCTGCGTTTCTTGTTCTATCGTGATTTGCCCAATCTATATATGTTGTGTGGCATTTCTTTTCCTCGGTAAACGACTATATGACTACCGCACGGTTTCATGCCAAGTCGTTCCGCCACTCGGATAGAAGCCTTATTTTCAGGGCGTATACTACAATACACAGCCGGCAACTCCAACTTTTCGAAAGCATAGGCTATAAGAGATTCAGCGACTTCTGTCGCATAACCGTTGTGCCAGTATGAGTCGTCAAATATGTAGCCAAGCTCAACAACGCCTTTTCCGTTCATAGTGGTTTCCATAAGCCCTGCCTGACCTATAAGCTGTCCGCTTTCTTTTAGTACTACGGCGAAATATCCTATACCGTCGTTTGTATATCGCACAAGCTGTCGATCTATCCATGTCCGCACATCCTCTTCGCTGAAACCATGTTCCCATGCGTACATCACCTCCGGCTTGCTCATGATCGCAAACAACGCCTCTAAATCATTGTGAGTGAGTTTGCGGATAGCCAACCGCTTTGTTTCTTGTATGTATTCCTGTGCGTTCATCTAATATAAGTTTTGCCATTGGCGTACATGCGTTGCGCCTCGGCAGAATAATGGCTGAAACTATTCTTATGCCCTCGACTTGCAGTACATTAGTATTAACCTAAAATTCTCTCAATAAATGTTTTATAGCTGAAACAGGATGGTAAAAAAGCATTCTCGGACCGGCCCATCGCATAATTGATTTAATCCGCATCCTCATATCCGGACGATAACAATGTATGGGGCACTTTTTACAGGTGGGCTTGTCACTACCGAATTTGCAATGGTCGAGCCTTTCCCTTGCATACATCAGCAATTCATGGCAAGCGGGACACAGACTTGAATTGCCCTCCTTCTTCTGGCAGTACAAGCGAACCATTTGCTCTACGACATTCTTTTCCTCTTCTATACGCTTTACCATCATATTGTTATATTACCTTGTCTGCGATGATGCCATTTCAACGATTATGCTTTTAACCGATTCGCCAAAAGCT
>CAMGTS010000082.1 GCA_946062035.1 uncultured Bacteroidales bacterium | reverse complement strand
ACATCATTACCGGTTGCGTAACGACGCCAAACCAGGATATTATACTTTTGTGTTTCCGAACAGAAGTTCTTCTTTATTCTTTAAGAAATATCTCGGTGAGGTAGCTGACGGTGCGATGTTCGTTCCGCATATAACTACGATATCCGAGATGTTCCAGTCTCTAAGCGGCTTGCAGCTTGCTGATACTCCCACCCAGCTGTTCGAATTATGGAAGGTTTACAATAAGCTGAACGGAAGCGATGAAGAGGGTGAGTCTCTGGATGATTTCCTGACCTGGGGTTCTCTTATACTTTCGGATTTTAGCGACATAGATCAGTATCTTGTTGACGCAAAGCAGCTTTTTACCAATATAAAGGAACAAAAGGAAATACAGTCAGATACAAGTTACCTTACTGATGATCAGGTTAATGCGATCAGGCAACTTGTCGGTATGCGCGAGGGGGCGGATACCAAAGAGTTCAAAAAGAGATTCTTCGGTGTTTGGGACAATATGTACAATGTGTACAAGGAATACAATGAAAGGCTGAAAGAGAAAGGGCTTGCTTATGGGGCGATGCAATATAGGGTAGTAGCTGAGGCGGTAGTTGATAAATCAATCATACAGTCCGAACCTTACGCATCTATACGCAAGGCGTTGGATGCCTATAATAAGGTTGTGTTTATAGGGTTCTCCGCTCCTTCAAATTGTGAAAAGGCTCTGATGCGTTTTTTCAGAAACAGAAAAACGGACGACGGTGAACCTTCCGGAGAGTTTTTATGGGATTACTATTCTTCCAAGGTTAAAGATGAAAACAATAGGGCATCTTCCCGTATCTCCTTGTGCGTAAAAGAGTTTCCCAATACAGTCGAATTCCCGTACAATGAATCCGGATGCGGGATGTCAGAAAAGGAGAAATTACCTGATGAAAAACCTGAAAGAGAGAGTTCTGACAGGTGTCAATATAATGTCATAAAGGCGACAGGCAAGGCGGAACAGACAAGAATCCTATCGGTTATACTGAAGGAGATCGCTTCGGAAGACGGGTGGAATGCCGAAAGTGAGGCTATAAAAAGTGCGGTTGTCGTCTCGGACGAATCGATGCTTTTTCCGATACTGACTTCTGTTCCTGATGATTTTATTGCCGGCGAAGAGAAACTTGTAAATATTACAATGCCGTACCCGTTGAAGGCTACGCCGATCGCTTCTTTGGAATCCATGCTTGCCGAGCTTAATATCAATATGCGCCTGGTTGACGGCAAGCCTCTCTTATTGGGTAAGGATGTCGTGAATATATTGGATCATCCGTATGTCAGGACGATTGACCCGGCGGGCTGCAGAAGTATAATATCACGTATAACAGAAAAGACAAACTATTATATAAATACGGAGATTATAAGGGATGAGATATTATCTGAGGATGGTGGCAAGCCCATAAAGATTACGGATAAACTGGAAAAGTTTGTTACCGGACTTATCATACCTAAGAAGGGGATGGTAGAAGCTCTGAAACAGACCTACGAGGGCACCACACTTATAACGGACATAGTCGAGTACCAATGCAATCTCCTTTCGTTTTTGGAGGAGGGGCTTGCGAGAGAGGATAAAGGTTATCTGTATAAATATGTTGACGCTCTTAATGCTTTGGCTAATAGTACTATCCCTATTAAAAGACTAAGAACGGCATATAATATAATCAGATCTGTTACATCTCAGCAAAGCATCTCTTTTGTAGGAGAGCCATTGCGGGGATTGCAGATAATGGGGCCTTTGGAGACCCGTCTTTTGGATTTCGAGAATATTATCTTTTTATCCTTCAATGAAGGATATTTTCCGGCAAACGGCCAGAAAAATAGCGTTATCCCGTATTTTTTGAGGAAAGTGTTCGGCCTTCCTACATACGAAGATAACGACAGCGTATCTTCATATAACTTCTATCGTTTGATACAACGCGCCAAACGTATATATTTCATCTACGACACAGATAACAGCGATGATGCGACGAGTGTAAAAGAGCCGAGCCGTTTCATAAGACAGTTGGAGTATCTCTATGGTGAACGTCTGAATCTCAGAGAGTTTGTCAAGCCTACCCCTGTGTTACGGGACTCTCCTTTGAAAGTCGATGCGGATGAGATTTCAGGGGCCTTTTTCGATAGCTACAGACCTCACCGCCTTTCCGCTTCGTCCTTAAAGAACTATCTTGCCTGTCCTGCGAAGTTCTACTTCTCCAAGATATTGAATATCATTAAGGAGGATGATTTGACAGAATCTGTCGACGCCAAGAGCTTCGGTTCGATATTCCATAATTGCATGCAGCATATCTATGATGATGTCAGAGATAACGGTAAGACGGTGTTTACAAAGAAGGTTTTGGATCAATTGACGGACTCTCTGCTTAGAGGCGGCGGGTGTAAAACGATTGAACGATATATTGACGAGGCGTTTAAGGAAACGATGAACGTCAGACGAATCGACGGGGAGAATCTGGTGATCAAGGAGTTGGTCAAAGACTATATCATAAAGCTTTTGAATGTCGACAGAACCAGGATTTCAGGAATAGATACCACATCGGCGGAGCGATCTTTCAATGTCATAGAGACAGAATCCCAGTGCGATGTGAAGCTTTTCGGGAAGCGGTTTATCGGTTATTTCGATAGGGTGGATGAAATCTCAGGGGTACTGGTGATCTCTGACTATAAGACAGGAAAGGTTGATATTCCTCCCGTTCTTACAGGCAGAAATTCAGAGAGGTTTGAGTTTAAGGAGAGAAATTTTTCCCCGACCTTCCCTGAATTTACATGGACTGAGGAGAATCTTCCCGAACTATTGAACAATTACATAATTCCTTTTGAGGAGGCCGCCGATGAATTTTCGAGGGTCATGTTGTCTGAAAAAAGGGACTCTTTCTACGATATCGCATTTCAGATACTTCTATATGCTTCAATGTACAGGGAAAGATGCAGGTCATTGCGAAAACCTGTCCCTGAGAGAATTGATGTCGCTATTTACCCGTTAAGACATATATCGGGCAAGGGGATGATTACCGCACATCTTACAGACGGTGCGATTGATGTCTTTGACGAACGGTTGGAGCGGCTTCTGTATTGTCTTGAAATGGATTGTAAGGAGAGAGGATTTATTTTCAATAACGTCAGTACAGGGGAGAAAGGTAACGTGTGTCATTATTGTGATTTCAAGAAGTTCTGCAACAAGTAATCGTCATGAAGGAGAATAAGATTATAATTCAAAAGGCCTCGGCGGGTTCCGGCAAGACAGAGGCGCTGGCTTCTCAGTATGCGAATACTCTTATATCTGAGTATAAGACAGATAGGGACGCTTATAAGCATATTATGGCAGTCACTTTTACTAATGCGGCGACGGAAGAGATGAAAGAGAGGATCCTTTTGAAACTCGATAGGATATCACGGGATAAAGACGACAGGAATAATTCTATTGCAAGGGATATCTTGTGCCGTATAGTCAATGATTATACAATGTTCAGGGTCAGCACAATAGATAGTTTTTTTCAGAGTATTCTCAAGTCATTCGCCCTCGAACTCGGAAGTTCCGCCACTTTTCAGGTAAGTATAGATGACAAATCGGTCGTTAAGGCCGCTATAGATTCTCTTTATGCGAAACTCGGTGAAGACAGAACCTTCCTTAAGGATCTTGTAAGCATGTATCAGGAGCAGATTGAGGAGGGGAGCGATTGGAATTATAAGAATAAGATAAATGCTACAAGTGAGGAGGTTACAAGAGAAAGCTACCGCAAGTTGGAAGCAACGGGCGATTATTCCAAGATAAGGAGAGAGGTGTCGGCGTATCTTTCAAAAGACTATCCGAAGGCGCTTGAGAAAGTGGTTACAGCCATTGAAGAACTGACAAAGAAATATCCTCTAGCCGTTGATAACCTGATAAAGCGTCAGGCGGTAAGTAAACTATGCGAATCACCGTCCGCTTTTATCGTTGACGGTAAAGGCGATATGTCAAAACTATTCGAGGCCTTAAACAAGGATAAATGGTTTAAAAACACGGCTGACCGCACCTTGATCGCAATGCAGGAGTCTTTTATGTCAGAGCTAAGCGACCTGATAATCGAATTTAAGGATAATGTCTATTCCAAATATCTGACATACAGGGCTATAAACAGAACGATAAGTATCACTTCCCTTTTTGCGAAAATCAAAAGCGAGATGGCGGAATATTGCAGGAGGGAACAAATCTCGCTTTTGAGCGATGCGCCGGATATCCTAAGGAGGCTTATCGCAGGGAGCGATACGCCATTCGTATATGAAAAAATAGGTACATCTCTCAGACATTACCTTTTGGATGAATTTCAGGATACCTCCGCACGGCAATGGATGAATTTTAAGCCTCTGCTTAAGGAGAGTGTTGACAAAGGGCATGGCAGTTTTGTCGTCGGTGATGTAAAACAGAGTATATATTCTTTCAGAGGAGCAGACTGGAATATATTGAACAATAGGATTATAGAAGATTTCAGGGCGGATCAGGTAGAGGTTGAAAACATGGAGTTCAACTATAGGAGCTGTAAGAATATCGTTGAATTCAATAACAATTTCTTCAGTTATACCGTCGGAGATGAAACCGCTCCAGGCGCCCTGTGTTCGGATTTGGCGGAAAGTGTAGCGTATTCCTCAGATGAAGGGAAAACCTATACAAGGGAATTCAGGGAGATTTATAAGGATGTCTCCCAAAAAGTCGCGCGGGACGGCTATGAGGGTTTTGTGTCGCTTATAACTACGAATACGAAAATAAACAAAAACTACAGGGAAGAGTGTGTGCTATTTGATATCAGACGTAAGATTTCCGAACTTACAGGAAAGAACGGCAATTATAAGAAGAGCGACATAGTCATATTAGTGTCAAGCAATAGCGAAGTGGCTAAAGTCTCGAACTATCTTACCCAAGAGTGGCGACCGACTGATTTTTCGGTTGCGGAACTCTCCGGAACTAAGGGAATGAAAGTCGTTTCTTCGGATTCCATGTATCTTTCATCAAGCAAGTTCGTCTCTGTCATGATTGCGATTTTAGAGCAAATCAACGATTCCGGGAGCAAATCGGTGGATATTCTTTCTAAGATAGGTCAGCTTGGTAATATAGATTCAAGAGTAGTCAAAGAGGGTATATCTGAGGTTGCGGGCAAAGAACATCATACTCTATATGAACTTTGCGATACGCTTTTAGCTAATCCTAAATGTATCGCACCGTCATTAAAGTGCGAAGTCTCTTTTATCAACTCCTTTATGGACAGAGTGTTGTATTATACTATCAACTACGGTTCTAATCTCGGTGCGTTTCTTAAATGGTGGGGCGAAAACGCCGCTGATTTCGCGATCCCTTCTCCTAATGATGAGGATGCCGTTATGGTTATGACCATGCACAAGGCGAAAGGTTTGTCTGCTAAGGTTGTGTTTGTCCCTTTTTTGAGAGAGAACCTTAGGCTTAAGGATGACAGGGCCTGGATGCGTCCTTCATGCGGTGAGTACAAAGGGATACCGTTTTTGGTGTCTCCGATAGCGGATTTCCTAAATAGCTATTTTATAGATGATTATCGAAAAGCGTCACTTCACGGTGCCATAGATACTTTCAATTTGGCGTATGTGGCGTTTACAAGAGCAAAGGAGAAAATGTATATCTATATGCAGGCCGATGCTTCTGATCTGAATTTATCTAAATATCTGCTGGCGTATGCCGATAAGAGTATCTCTCTTAGTGATGGCCGCATCAAATTTATAGATGCCTCTGACGATGTGATAATCAAGGCTTTGAAAAAAGTTAGAGGTGATTACGTGGAGACGGATGTCTATATGCGCAGATATAATATCGGTGATGAAAGCGGATGTGTGGCCCATATAGGCAAACCTAAAGAAATCGCTGCTTATTTATCTGAATATAAGAGTAATACGACAATCAGAGGGGCGTTGAGAAGTGTGACTTTTGGAAAGGAGGATGACATCCGTCACAAAGGAATAATACTGCATGAAGCATATTCAATGCTTGGCTCATTGGATGAACAAAATGCTGATAGCCAAATACTTGAAGCGGCTGAAAGACTTGTGAAAAGCAATCCCTCATATAAGATCCTCGGTGAATGTGCGAAGGATATCGCCTCATTGATGAGGGGGCAAATAGATTCT
>CAMGTS010000081.1 GCA_946062035.1 uncultured Bacteroidales bacterium | reverse complement strand
TGGCTCTGTAAGGGGTGCATACGTTAGGGCGGACAGGATATGATTTTCAAACCCATTAATAATTATAGAATTATGAGAATGAGTATTACAACTTTAACCCTTATTATGAGCGTATTGGCATTGTTCGGCTGCGAGAAGTCCGACAATGGAGACAAAAATGTGAATGAGCAGGTAAGAGCTGCGATGGCTGCAAAGTATCCTAACGCATTCAATGTCAAATGGCAAAACAAAGGTCCTTATGTTGTCGCCGATTTCGATATCGTTTTACAGCCGACTTCTTCTGCGGTCAACGACGCTAAGGCTTGGTTTGACAATGCGGGAGTATGGTATATGACAGAGACTGATATAATGTATGTCTCTATTCCTACAGCGGTATCAGAAGCGTTCAAGGCTACCGAATATGCGTCGTTGCCTTGGAAAGTGGACAACGAGGTGGATAAGATTGAACGTCAGGGCGCTGAAACCGTCTATGTGATTGAGGTAGAGAAAAAAGAAAATGGTGTGGAGACAGAGATGGATCTGTATTTCTCAGAGAGCGGAGTTCTTGTGAAGAAGGTGGTAGATTCTGATAAGGACTATGACTACAGCGATTATATCCCCGCACAGATGCCACAGTCGGTCACTAATTTTATAAACTCCAATTATCCCGGAGCGAAAATCGTTGATGTCGATGTTGAGAACCTTGTAGTGGAAGTAGAGATTATCGATGCGACTAATGTTTGCCGAGAGATCTACTTCAGCACCGTCAACGGCACCGACTATACATGGGTCTATACAAAGACAGAACTTCGTGTGTCACAGTTGCCAGAGGCTGTTATGCAAGCTATCAACGCAAGCGAGTATGCTTCATACAGAATTGACGAAGTTGATTTCATGCAGACTCCGCAAGGTGATTTCTACCAGGTTGAGT
The DNA here is from genome assembly GCA_946062035.1 of uncultured Bacteroidales bacterium. Classification (GTDB taxonomy): domain Bacteria; phylum Bacteroidota; class Bacteroidia; order Bacteroidales; family UBA932; genus Egerieousia. Next base: position 5,295 of record CAMGTS010000081.1, on the reverse strand, counting down.
TGGAGCTTGGAAGCAGCGAAGTAGAGCTTCATATCAAGGCCGACGGCACTATATTGAACAGATAATAAGCCGCTGCTCATGCTTGGCATGACAGACAGATAAAAAGGGTGGCGATGTCTGCAACGGCATCGGCCACCTTTTTTGCGCCTCCGGCAGGAATCGAACCCGCATCGAGAGAACCGGAATCTCTTTTTCTATCCATTGAAATACGGAGGCGTATCCTCTAAGGACTCCGCAAAGTTACGGAAAAATTGTCGCAAGCGGAATATGTGCGGCCCATCTCTAAAGGACCTCGCCTACTGCACATTGTCCGGGAAATGATATGATTTTTGGTATAAATGGATATCTTTGCGGCCAAGGCTGACCTAATAATAAGAAACTAAAACCTTAATAATATGAAAGCTTACGTATTTCCGGGCCAGGGAGCGCAGTTTACAGGAATGGGACAAGATCTCTACAACAGCAATCCTAAGGCAAAGGAGCTTTTTGAAAAAGCAAATGAAATTTTGGGATGGAGAATCTCAGATATAATGTTTACAGGAACAGCCGATGAGTTGAAGCAGACAAAAGTAACTCAGCCTGCGATTTTCATTCATTCGGTAGTTCTTGCGAAGTGCATGGAGAATTTTAAACCTGATATGGTCGCAGGTCATTCACTTGGCGAGTTTTCGGCTCTGACGGCAGCAGGCGCTTTAAGTTTTGAAGAGGGTCTTGTGCTCGTTTCAAAACGTGCGTTCGCGATGCAGAAAGCTTGCGAGTTGAAGCCATCCACAATGGCCGCTGTCCTCGGAATGGAGGATGGTCCGATTGAGGAGGTTTGCGCTGAGGTGACTAAGACTGCAGGCAAGGGTGTTGTTGTCGCTGCAAACTATAACTCTCATGGTCAGGTCGTTATCAGCGGCGATATTGACGCTGTGGCTGCTGCCGGTGAGGCCCTTAAGGCGAAGGGTGCGAGAAGAGTTGTTCCTTTGGCTGTCGGAGGCGCATTCCACTCTCCACTTATGGATCCTGCACGTGTAGAGCTTGCTGAGGCGATTGAAAAGGCTGTCATTACGGCTCCTGTATGCCCGGTATATCAGAATGTAGATGCGCTGCCTCACACCGATCCGGCTGAAATCAAAAAGAATCTGCTTATCCAGTTGACTCATCCTGTAAGATGGGCGCAGATTGTCGAGAAGATGGTCGCTGACGGTGCGAATGAGTTTGTCGAGCTCGGACCTGGAACAGTCCTTCAGGGACTTGTAAAGAAACTTGCTCCGGCAGGAACAGCGATCAGCGGACTTCAGTAGTCCATGTTTATCCGGCGCGATAATCCCGCCGGTTTATCAGCGAAACAATTGAGGGCGACTGAAAATAAACTCAGTCACCCTCTATCGTTTGTTTATAAGCCTTTTAAATGCTAAATTTGGAGGCGATTTTTGAATATTGAATTCTATAATAAATAACAGCAAAATGGCAAAGGAAAAAGTTTTTCTTACCTGTGATGGTAACCAGGCTGCCGCTCATGTAGCTTATCTTTTCAGCGAGTTGGCCGCTATTTATCCTATCACTCCGTCATCACCTATGGCGGAGCATATCGACGAGTGGTCGGCTTTTGGAAGAAAGAACCTCTTTGGCGAGCAAGTCAAGGTCGTTGAGATGGAGAGTGAGGCGGGAGCTGCCGGTGCGGTTCATGGTTCACTTCAGGCAGGTGTATTAACATCAACATTTACAGCTTCTCAGGGATTGCTGCTAATGATCCCTAATATGTACAAGATTGCGGGAGAGTTGCTTCCTGCGGTTTTCCACGTTTCTGCAAGAAGCCTTGCGACTCATGCTCTCTCTATTTTCGGAGATCAGCAGGATGTTATGGCTGTAAGGCAGACCGGTTTCGCTATGTTGGCGTCTGCTTCTGTTCAGGAGGCGATGGATCTTGCCGCGGTAGCTCACCTTTCTACTATCAAATCTTCAGTACCGTTCGTTCACTTCTTCGATGGTTTCAGAACATCTCACGAGATTCAGAAGATTGAGGTTCTTCCAGAAGAGGGACTTAAGGAGATGGTTAGCACAAAGGCACTTGCGAACTTCCGTAAGAGAGCTCTCAACCCTAACAAGCCAGTTACCAAGGGTACTGCACAGAACGCTGACGTTTACTTCCAGGAGACTGAGGCAAGAAACTCATACTATGAGGCTGTTCCTGATATCGTAGCGAGATATATGGGTGAGGTCGGCGAGCTTTGCGGCCGTCACTACTTGCCTTTCGATTACTTCGGAGCACCTGATGCTGAGAACATTGTAATTGCAATGGGTTCAGTTACGGATACTGTCCGTGAGGTAGTCGATCATCTTGTGGCAAAAGGCGAGAAAGTGGGTGTTATCGTTGTAAGACTTTACAGACCTTTCAGCGCAAAATACTTCATGAGAGTTCTTCCTAAGAGCGTCAAGAAGATAGCTGTCCTCGACAGATGCAAAGAGCCGGGTTCAGTAGGCGAGCCGCTTTACCTTGATGTAAAGGCTACTCTTGCAGAGCAGTGCAGCGAAATCAAGATTGTCGGTGGCCGTTATGGTCTTTCTTCAAAGGACACGACTCCTGCGCAGATCTTGGCGGTTTATGAGAACTTGAAGGCAAACGAGCCAAAGAACTCATTTACAATCGGTATCGTTGATGATCTTTCATTCCTTTCGCTTCCACAGAAAGAGGAGATTTCTCTTGCGAAGGCCGGTACATACGAGTGCAAGTTCTATGGTCTCGGTTCAGATGGTACAGTAGGTGCGAACAAGAACACTATCAAGATTATCGGTGAAAGCACACCTAAATATTGTCAGGCATACTTTGACTACGACTCAAAGAAGTCAGGCGGTTTCACATGCTCACACCTCAGATTCGGCGACAGCCCTATCACTTCACCATATCTTGTTTCGACTCCGGACTTCGTAGCTTGCCACGTAACTTCTTACTTGACAAAATACGATGTTTTGAGAGGTATCAAGAACGGAGGTACTTTCCTTTTGAACAGCTTGTGGGACGCTGAGGAGACTTTGAAGAGACTTCCTGATTTCATTAAATATCAGATCGCCCAGAAGAACCTTAACTTCTATATCATCAACGCTACTAAGATCGCTGAAGAGATTGGCCTTGGCAACAGGACCAACTCAATTCTCCAGAGCGCATTCTTCAAAATCGCTAACATTATCCCTTACGAGGCGGCTGTCAAGGAGATGAAGCACATGATCGAGAAGAGCTACGGTAAGAAGGGTGAGAATGTCGTTAACATGAACTACGCTGCTGTAGACAGAGGCGGTGAGTATGTTAAGGTTGAGGTTCCTGCAGAGTGGAAGAACCTTCCTGCTTCGAAGTTCGTTCCTGATTCATATTCAAGAATGGCTCCTGATTGGGTAAGAAAGGTGGCTGATCCCGTAAACGCACAGTGCGGTAATGATCTTCCTGTAAGCGTATTCAAAGATTTCCCTGACGGTGTAATCCCTGCAGGTACGGCCGCTTTCGAGAAGAGAGGCATCGCTACTCACATCCCTGAGTGGAATCCTGCTAACTGTATCCAGTGCAACCAGTGCGCTACAATCTGTCCTCACGCCGCTATCCGTCCGTTCCTTATGACTCCGGAGGAGGCTGAGAAGGCTCCTGCATCAATCAAGAGAGCTAAGGGTAACGCTATATTCAAGGACTATTTCTTCACTATGCAGGTTGATCCGGCAGACTGTACCGGTTGCGGCAACTGCGCAGATGTATGTCCTGCAAAGGAGAAGGCACTTGTTATGAAACCTGCCGCTACACAGGAGGCTGAGCAGAAGAACTTTGAATATCTCCACAGCAAGGTGGGTTATAAGGATAATGTGGCTCCTAAGACAGCAAACGTCAAGAACTCACAGTTCGCACAGCCTTTGTTTGAATTCTCAGGCGCTTGCGCAGGTTGCGGCGAGACTCCATATATCAAGCTCATCACTCAGCTCTTCGGTGACAGAATGATGGTCGCTAACGCCACAGGTTGTACTTCAATCTACAGCGGTTCATTCCCTGCATCTCCTTATTGCAAGGATAAGAACGGTCATGGTCCTGCCTGGGCTAACTCTTTGTTCGAGGATAACGCAGAGTTCGGTCTTGGTCAGAGACTCGGTTACGTAAGACTCAGAGACACCCTTATCAAGAGAGCTACTGAGGCTGTCGCTAACGAGAACGTTAAGCCTGAGGTTAAGGCTCTTCTTGAGAAGTGGTTGGCTGATGTAAACAATATCGAAGTAAGCAAGGCTGTTGTCGCTGAGCTTGAACCGATGATTAAGGATTGTAACTGCCCTGCTTGCAAGGAAATTGCCGAGTATATCGACTGCATGATTCCTCGTTCACAGTGGATTATCGGTGGCGACGGTTGGGGTTACGATATCGGTTACGGCGGACTCGACCATGTACTTGCGTCAGGTGAGAATGTAAACGTTCTTGTCGTTGATACAGAGGTTTACTCAAATACAGGTGGTCAGTCTTCTAAGTCTACTCCTGCAGGTGCAGTAGCGAAATTCGCTACCTCAGGTAAGAAAATCCGTAAGAAAGACCTTGGCATGATGGCGATGAGCTATGGCTATGTATATGTGGCACAGGTCGCTACAGGCTCAAGCCAGGCACAGTTCCTCAAGGCTCTTCAGGAGGCTGAGGCTCACGATGGCCCGTCATTGATTATCGCTTATGCTCCATGTATCAATCACGGTTTGAAGGCAGGTATGTCTCATAGCCAGCTTGAGGAGAAGAAGGCAGTAGAGTGCGGTTACTGGCAGCTCTACCGCTACAATCCTGATGTGGCTGAGGGAACTAATCCGTTCACTTTGGACAGCAAAGAGCCTGATTGGTCTAAGTTCCAGGATTTCATCAAGGGTGAGGTAAGATATGCGTCACTTTTGAAGACTTTCCCTAAGGAGGCTGACGAGCTCTTCTCATTGACTGAGAAATACGCTAAACTTCGCTACGAGGGCTATAAGAAACTCGCAGGCAAGTAATCGTCCGATTTTATAGAGAATAAGGTGCGACCCGATGAGGACCGCACCTTATTTTTTATATCTGTTTCAAATATTTTTACTAACTTCATATTGAAAAGTTGCGGGAGAGAAACCTGGAGCATTTGCGGTCGATATGACTGTAAAAATAGTTTGCAAAAGACCTAAAAACCTGAATAACAGAAACTTATATACTATGAAAACGGGAAAATACAATTCATTTTATACTCCGATGGGAGTAGTTAATCTTGAGCATTTGGCGCACGGTTCGGTGCACAAGATAACGGATTTCCCTCGGCAATAGATATCATCTCTTTC
>CAMGTS010000080.1 GCA_946062035.1 uncultured Bacteroidales bacterium | reverse complement strand
ACCCTTCCCGTCCGATCCTTTCGTCTATAATCTCTATATACTACTAGTCCATAGGTCTCTAAATATACGCTTTTTCAACGTAAAAATAGTGCCAGAGCAGCTATTCTTCTCAGGACTAATCCCGTGAAACCTCCTGGAGACGCTCCCTGTAAGACGAGAAGATATTTGATTTAGACACAAATCCGACATATTTTCCATCTTTGTCCACAACCGGAAGAATCCATGCGTTAGTCTCTTCGAATTTCTTCATCACATCCTCCATCCTCGCCTCGTCAAGCACATAATCGAAATTGGTCTTCATATAGTTGTAGACAAAAACAGTGTCGTATTTGCTTTTGTCAAACATATCCTCCTTCACCACATCCAGAGAGACAAGACCTTGCAGTTTTCTGTCATCATCTAAGACAGGGAATGTATTGCGTTTGGAGCGGGCTATGGCCTTGACCAAATGGCCCAACGAATCATTTACCTGAACAGGCGTAAAATCCGTCTCTATGAGTTTGTCAATTTTCAAAAGTGTAAGAACCGCCTGGTCTGAATCGTGAGTAAGCAGATACCCCTGTTTAGCAATACGTTTGGTGTATATCGAGTACGGTTCGATTGTCCTTATAGTCGCATACGATACCGCAGAAGTTATGATAAGCGGCATCAGAAGGGCATAACCGCCGGTAATCTCCGCTATAAGAAAGATCGCCGTCAGAGGAGCCTGCATCACACCTGCCATCAGGCCAGCCATACCCACAAGGGTAAAATTTGTCTCAGGGACGCTGAGTCCGAGCAGATTGGATGTCCTCGAACATACAAATCCGATGATTCCCCCCATAAACAATGTCGGTCCGAATGTTCCTCCCACACCGCCACCGGCATTCGTAAAGGACATGGAAAACACCTTTAGGAAGAACACCGCAAGGAAGAATATAGGGAGCACCCACGGTATATTGAAAAACTTGCTGAAGAACGATGTGCCAACCGCCTCAACGTCTTTTCCATTAAGCAGATTGGTAAGACAGCCGTAACCTTCTCCATAAAGCGGAGGGAAGATAAACATCAGTATTCCTATTCCCAAAGCGCAGAAAGCCCATTTTCTGATAGGATTCTTGATTTTGCCTATCCGGTCCTCAGTCTTAAGGGTCATTCTCGTAAAGTAGAGAGAGGCGAATCCGCAAATGATTCCGAACGCCACATAATATACGATATTGCCCATCTGGAACGGGGTTATCGTATTTTCGAAAGCCACGGCATCACCTCTGAGCCAATATGAAACGACTGTCGCAGTAATGGAAGATACCACGAGCGGAAGTATCGCCGTCATCGACATATTGAAGAGCAGGATTTCCAACGTAAACAGCACTCCTGCCATAGGAGCCTTGAAAATTCCCGCTATCGCACCCGCGGCCCCGCAGCCGAGAAGCAAGGTTATATTCCTATATGAAAGCCCTAACTTCTGCGCCACATTCGAACCTATCGCCGCTCCTGTATATACTATCGGGGCCTCAGCGCCGACAGAGCCACCGAATCCTATCGTAATGGAACTTGTAAGTATCGAACTCCATGTATTGTGCGCCTTGATCCTGCTATTGTTCTTGGAGATGGCCAGCAATACTTTTGTAACTCCGTGCCCGATATTGTCTTTGATCAGAGACTTCACAAGCAGCATTGCGATAAGCATACCCACACCCGGATATACAAAATACAGAACGCTCTCGGCCGGTGTCTTGAACCACCCGACAAGTATCCATTGAAAAAACTGTATCGCCCTTGTAAGAAGTGCGGCGGCAAGACCGCTGCCAAGCCCGACAACAAAAGCGAGCAACAGAATTTCTCGTTGCTCGGGCATTTTGTTTAACCAATGGACTATTTTATCAGTCCACTTCATCCTCTGTATCCGCTATTTGGTCCGGCATATTTCCGTCTGAAGAATCAGGGAAAGTCTCGCCGTCCGAAGCACCGTCATCACCCCCATCGACATCCGGGAACAATCCGGCCTGCGCATCTTCAATCTTGTCAATCTTGACAACCATTTTTATAAGATATACAGAATCCTCTGTCTCCATAGAAATAGCGTAGAATGAGGTTCCGTCAGGTTTGTCTACCTTGAACAAATCCGCCATATAGTCTGCGTAACCTCTTGGATATTTTGTATGGAACGCCTCCGCAAGCTCTTCATTCATGTTCTGATAGCTGACGACCAATCTCCTTTTTGAACGGATGGAAGCCGGTACACCTACGTTTGAAGGCTTCTCGGAAGTCATCTTAACAGGGCTTGAGGTCTGTTTCTCTACAGAATGAGGCTTTATCTTTCTTGTGTCTATGGTAATTTCCGGTGTTTCCGGTGTTTCCGCTTTCTTTGTCGCAACCGGTTTGGAAGCGATCTTTTTCACCTGCTCTTTTACAGGAGCGGTGACCTTCTTGGTTACGGCCTTTTTGGTCTCAGTCTTTTTTGCGACTGTCTTCTTCGCTGCAGCCGCTTTTGTAGCGGTCTTCTTCGTCGTCACGGACTTCGATGAAGTTTTCTTGGTCTCAGATTTCTTTGCGACAACCGCCTTGAGGGCGACCTTCTTTGTCTCAACCTTTTTGGCCGCTGTTTTCTTCGCAGTCACTTTTTTCGCACCAGTTGTTTTCGCCGCCGACTTCGTAGCGGAAACTTTTTTAGAAACACCCTTTGAGGAAACCTTGCTTGAAACTGACTTCTTAGCGGTCTTCGCTTTCGCCTCCTTATCAGTTGCCTTAGTTTTGTTAGAAGCTTTTACAGGCGTCGCAGTCTTCTTGCCCACAGCTTTTGAGCTACTCTTTTTCTTAGCCGCAGTTTTCTTTACTTCAGATGTTTTCTTTGCCATAAATCCAATGTGGTTTTCATTCAGGTTATACTGTGCAATTATAATGCAATTTTTGAAAAGTGTACATCAGTTTTTGAAAAAATATGACTTCTGCTTGCGCTGACGCTCAATGTTGCGTTCGACAAAGAGAGGTTTCAGGGTCTGAGGATCGAGACCTGTATAGTACATCACAGAGCTTCTCGTCATAGGGGTAGGAGTGATGCTTTGCACCTGATCCATAAAGACTTTCTTCAACTCTTTCCTGCGGGAAAGCGCCTGCATATCGGCGTTCGTACAACCCGGGTGCGATGAGATGAAGTACGGAACAATCTGCATGTGAAGCCCGGACTCACGCATTATTTTCCCGAACTCGCGCTGCATGACACCGAAGAGCCTGAAAGGAGGTTTGTTCATCAGTTTGAGAACATGGTCTTCCGTGTGCTCAGGAGCCACCTTGAACCTGCCGCTTATATGCTTGGATATCAGCTCTTTGAAATATTCCTCAGAAGATTGGTCTAGATACCCGGTATCGTTGAATATCAGATCATACCTGACACCGCTTCCGATATACGAATGTTTGACATGGGGACGGCTGTCGATCTTTCTGTAAAGTTCAGTAAGGTCTTTATGGGAATGATTGAGATTCCCGCAAAGGTTAGGGAAAAGGCACGACTTGCGCAAACATTTATCACACAATGTTTTATCCTTTCCGCTCATCTTATACATATTCGCCGAGGGCGCCCCTACATCTGAAATATTCCCTGCAAATCCGGGAAGTTCCTTCATCTTGTCAACCTCTCTCAATATGGAATCAACGCTTCTGCTCTGGATAAACTTTCCCTGATGCGCCGCGATTGTACAGAAACTGCAACCGCCGAAACACCCTCTATGAATGGTAATTGAGTTCTTTATCATCTCGTATGCGGGGATCGTTTTCCCTTTGTAGCGGGGATGAGGCAGAAATGTATACGGCAGGTCATATATATCGTCTAACTCTTTCTGCCCTAACGGTGCGAACGGCACATTCACAACAACATACTTGTCGCCGGTCCGCTCTACCAGTCTCTTCGGATGCGCTATATTCGCCTGAAGCTCAATTACATTAAAATTGTCGATAAAGGCTTTTTTACTCTTGACACACTCCTCGAAAGAGTTCAGAAAAACAGTATTACCATCGTCTTCAGGCTTTTCGGAAGTCACATAGGCTGTCTGGAAAAGTTCCGGCAAATCGATTCCCTCGCCTTTTTTCTCAAAATACCGGGCAATTTGAAGTGTCGCCTTTTCGCCCATCCCGTATGTCAGGAAATCCGCGCCACTATCTATGAGTACAGACGGCAAGAGTTTGTCTTTCCAATAATCGTAGTGTGTAAGCCTTCTCAGCGAAGCCTCGATTCCACCTATGACGACAGGAACATCTGGATAAAGTTTTTTCAGAATCTGCGTATAAACCGTTACTGCATAATCGGGACGGAATGACGCTGCCCCGTTAGGTGTATATGCGTCATTGCTACGCAACCTTTTGAATGAGGTGTAATGATTTACCATTGAATCCATCGCCCCGGCGGACACCCCGAAAAAAAGGCGTGGTCTGCCCATCTTCCTGAAATCTCTCAGGTCGTCTCTCCAATTAGGCTGCGGCACTACTGCGACCTTATATCCCGCGCTCTCCAATACCCTCGCTATCACGGCAGTACCGAAAGACGGATGGTCAACATAGGCATCACCCGAAAACAATACGACATCCACGCTCTCCCAACCGAGACGGGTCATCTCATCTTTCGTGGTCGGCAGAAACACGTTTCGTTTTCTATTGCTTTTAGTTAGTTCTGACATTATGGACTACAACTCAAACAATACACCGCAAGCCTGATTGTTCTGATAAACCGTCAGAATATCCTATGCTTGCGGCCGTATGCCGGATTACATCCTTTCAGGAAGTTTTATACCAAGTATATCCATTCCCTTCACAAGAACCTTAGCGACAGCCTGTGCGATTGCAAGTCTCTCAGAGCGAACGTTTTCGTCCTCCTCTTTGAGAATGGTATAATCGTGATAGTATTGGTTGAACTCTTTAGCAAGGTCGTAGCAGTAGTTCGCCACCAAAGCAGGAGATTTGGCGTCTCCCGCCTCCTGTATTTTATCCGGGAAGGAGTTGAGAAGCTTGATAAGCTCAATCTCCTTAGGGACAAGCTTGCAGACCGTACTCTTGCACTCTAACCCCATTTCAGCGGCCTTGCGCAAAATAGACTTGATACGTGCGTGCGTGTACTGGATGAACGGGCCTGTATTGCCGTTGAAATCGATAGATTCCTTAGGATTGAACAGCATCTTCTTGCGTGGGTCGACCTTGATAAGGAAGTACTTGAGAGCACCGAGACCCAACATTTCAAAGAGGCTCTCTTTCTCAGTTTCGTCCATATCGGCAAGTTTGCCAAGTTCCAATGAGTTCTCCTTGGCCGTCTTGTACATCGTATCCATCAGGTCATCAGCGTCAACAACGGTTCCTTCACGGGATTTCATCTTGCCGTCAGGAAGTTCCACCATACCGTATGACATATGATAGATAGCGTCTGACCATTCGAATCCCAATTTCTTCAGGATTAGCTTGAGTACCTGGAAATGATAGTCCTGCTCGTTACCGACTACATATACCATCTGGTCAAATTTATATGTCTTGTAACGCTCCAATGCCGTCCCGAGATCCTGAGTCATATATACGGAAGTGCCGTCGCTCCTGAGCAGAAGTTTCTGGTCGAGTCCGTCAGCTTCAAGATTGCACCATACAGAGCCGTCATCATGCTTCTCGAAGATCCCTTTCTCCAATCCATCAATGACCAAAGATTTACCGAGCTTGTATGTGTCTGACTCATAGTAGATTTTATCAAAGCCTACTCCAAGCCTGTCGTAAGTCTCGTCAAAACCTTTATAGACCCACCCGTTCATCATCTTCCAAAGTTCCACAACTTTTTCATCACCCTCTTCCCACTTCTTCAGCATCTTCTGCGCCTCAACCTGAATCGGAGCCTCTCTCTCAAAGCTCTTTTCAAGTTCTTTTTTCTTCTCATCGCTCTCCATCAACCCCTCCTTTTCCATCCTGCTCTTCACCTCTGACTTGAGCAAATTGCTGAATTTCACATAGTAATCACCGACAAAATGGTCACCCTTTATTCCGGTGCTCTCAGGAGTAGCCCCATTTGCGAACATCTCCCAAGCGAGCATAGATTTGCAAATATGAATACCCCTGTCGTTTACTATATTGGTTTTAACGACATTATGACCGTTCGCAGCCATAAGTTTCGACAAAGACCATCCTAACAGGATATTTCTGATATGGCCGAGGTGCAACGGCTTATTCGTATTCGGAGAACTATATTCGACCATCATGAGTTGATGACGATCA
>CAMGTS010000079.1 GCA_946062035.1 uncultured Bacteroidales bacterium | reverse complement strand
AATTGGCTGGTCCTTTTTAGTGCCTTTGCTCAGACACACTCAGTGAAACACTACCCGTTTGTTATTCCTAAGCGGGACAACAACACTTCAATTACACATCAGGCTTTGGCTATGGTATTTTTTTGATAAATTTACAGGATATATACAGCATACACCATGCGCAAACAACTTGGTAAGTTTTGCGCTTGAGCATGCGGTATGTATGTTATGCCGAAAAATTTAAGTGATATTAAGCGGTGACGCTGACAGCGATGAACAGAAAGGAGACGATAGAAATAGTCAGGAGGCTCGGAAATGAGTATAATAACCCGAAGTATTTCGAGTGCGACCCTATTATATTCCCAAAACATTTCTGCTTGCTGATGCAAGGAAAAAATGACAAGTATCCGCAATTTCCTGTACCTAAGGATTATACTGTAAGACTCCAAGACGTGGAAATCGCCGCTGTGATTGCCGCACATCTTGCGTGGGGAAGAAGAGATATGATCGTAAGGGACACGAAAAGAGCCTTGGACGAAATGTCATGGAAACCATACGAATATATAATGGCAGGACGGTATCGCTCGGAAAATCAGAGTCTGCACAGAACAATCAAATGGAGCGCGTTTGCGGCGATATGCGATAATCTCAGGAAATATTATTCTGCTAATGAGACTCTTGAACCCCTATCGGCGGATGAAATGAGGGTAATGATATACGGGCAGAAGAGCAATCCCAAGATGGCAAACAAAAAGATTCACATGCTAAGACGATGGTTCGTAAGAAACGACGGCATTGTGGATCTCGGACTTTGGAAAAACACCACACCCAAGGAGCTGATAATTCCATTGGATGTACATGTGCACAATACAGCCTTAGAGCTTGGCATAACCAATAGGCATTCAGCCGATTATACTACCGCCAAAGAGATCACGGAGTTTCTGCTTGAAGCTTTTCCGGATGATCCGTGCTTAGGAGACTTTGCGCTATTCGCATATTCCGCAAGTAAAAAGCAGCTTAACACGTAATGGCCGCACACGCTAAGACGAGACAAAACGATTGATAAGCGGAATATTTATTGTCAGGTAATCAAGAAAAAACATACAATAACAAGGATAAGGTATTACGAAACAATATGATGAAACTATCTAACTGCATAAAGAAGATATCAGGCATGAGCGCCGCCGTAATAGTAGCACTGACGCTGACAACACAGCAGATATTCGCTCAAACGCCTGAACAAGAAGAGATCAAGTTGGAAGACACCTGCGCCGTACACCAAGTATTGTTCGACAATGCGGCTGTACCTGTACTCACAAGGAAAGACTCTGAGACCTGCAAAGACAGCACGATATACCACAATCTTGCCGAAAAAATCCGCTTCTATACAAATTTCGAATCAGGCCGAGTAGGTAATGTAATGTTTTGCGGCATTGATACAATCAGCGATGCAAACAACGCTAACATAGCACATTATACCTACAACATATATAGTGCGGAAGATCCGCTGAATCCGGTTGATACGGCGCTTGCTCCAAGCTCAAGATGGTTCTATTTTTTAATGACAGGAGTGAAGGGCAAGAGCGTTACAATCAATATCAAACATTCTGACCCTCGTGCTCCTATGTATAGTTATGACGGGAAGAATTTCGAGCGGTTTGACCCGCTATGCGAATCGGTCCTCACAGATAACCCCGACAATGACAGAAAGAGACTGATTACCACCAAGATATTCGAAAATGATTCTGTATACATCGCATATTATACCCCCTACACAAACGGAAGGCTTCAGAAAAAGCTCGATGAATGGAGATATAAGACTGGTGTCAATATCTATTCAATAGGAAAAAGCTCTCAAGGCAGGGAAATGCCTATGCTACTGATTACCAACACATACAAATCAGATAAAGAGAAAAGGAAAATCTATATCCACGGCAGAATCCATCCGAGCGAAAGTCCGGCAAGCTGGTGTCTTGAGGGGTTGATTGATACCCTCACTAGCAATTCTGAATACGCCAAGGCCCTAAGAGACAATGCAATATTCTATATTCTGCCATTTATTAATCCCGACGGAGTAGCACTCGGATATTCGAGATGCAACGCCAATGGTGTGAATATGGAGATAAATTACAATAGAGAGGATTCACTCACGGAGCAGGAAGTCAAGAATGTCAAAAAGTTCATAGAAACAACCACTTACGGAGGAGAACATTTCGATATGTTCATCAATTTTCACTCACAGGTCGCGAATTGCGCCACCTACTGGGTACACACCGAGGAAACGACATCTCCATCCTATTTCAAGAACCTGATGACATTCTGCGCCCTTACGACTGACAATAACCCATATTTTAATAAGGAATGCCTCAGCTTCTCAAGGATGAACTCAAAATATCTTGAAGGATATTTTTGGGACAACTTCGGCGATAAGACTGTCGCGCTTACCTGGGAGACACCATACAGCAGTTATAACAAAGAGGACAGCCTTTGGGTTACCAATCAGAATCTCAAGGAGTTAGGTGCCAGAATTTTAGATGCGACCGGTGATTTTTTGGGAATAGACAATCCGTCAAGAGTCATTACTCTGCCGTCAAGGACTTACGAATGCAGAAAACTTAACGACGCAAAGCACCTTTATCTGAGAGATAAATACTACATTGCGACAAGCGACAAGGCTTTTGTAAGATATAAGGTCAAGAATCTTCAACCGGGTGAATATGATATATATCAATGGGTTGTAGGAGAGAACAAGAGAGTTTCAGAAGAGGGAGAAAATTGTTGGAAACCGATCGGGAAGCACATACAAGACAAGGAGGGGGATTATATATACACAATGAAGATGAAGAAAGGCGAAAAGGCTAACGCCATAATACTTATATCAAAATAGAAAATCTTCGTTCAGACTATGACAAACATAAAAAAACCGTCACTATTAGTATCGTTGATTCCGATAGTAATTTTGGTATCCCTGATATTCCTGCTGAGCAGGCTGTTTTCAGGGGATGTGACTTCCGGCCCTGCCCAGGTCGCTTTGATTGTAGCAGGTGTCTTGGGCGCACTTATAGCTATCACTAAATATAAAGTTCCATGGGAGAATTTGGAAGAGGCGATGCTCGGCAATCTGAAAGATACAGGAGGAGCGCTGTTTATACTTCTGATGATTGGTGCGCTTACCGCTACATGGGTCCAGAGCGGCGTTGTACCATCACTGATATATTTCGGCCTTAAGCTCATCAACCCATCGGCTTTTCTGATCGTGGCATTCATATTTACAGCAGCCATATCGCTGATGTTAGGAAGTTCGTGGACAACTATAGGTACTATCGGCATAGCGCTGCTTAGCGCAGGACAGATTCTAGGTCTCCACGCAGGTTGGGTCGCAGGAGCTATAATTTCAGGCGCCTACTTCGGAGACAAACTGTCACCTTTATCAGATACAAACAACCTTGCCGCCACAATAGCGGGTGTCAAGCTGTATGACAACGTGAAATACCTTTTGATAACCAATATCCCTACTGTAATAATCACAGGAATAGTATTCTGGATTGTAGGTATGAATGTCAACGCCTCTGCTCCTGTCGATGTGCAAGGGCAGATAGCGGCCATCAAATCGACATACAACGTCTCAATATGGCTGCTTCTTATCCCGGCCTTCACCATCTTTCTTATGGTCAAGAAGATATCGCCGTTCCTCACATTGTTCCTCTCCGCAATATTCGCCGGAATAGTAGCTTGCGTTGCGCAACCTCAGATAATCGGACAGATTTCGCCATTCGCAGCAGGGGACTGGAGAACTTATCTTTACGCTCCTGTAAAAATAATGGCTGCACACGTGGATATTACGGCTCCTAACGCTATGCTTACCAAGCTTGCTTCTACGAACGGCATAGGAGGAATGATGAACACAATATGGCTGATTATGTGTGTCACCATTTTCGGCGGAGTTTTTGAAGCGGCAGGCTACATCAAGACTATAACCTCGAAGATGGACAAGATGATAAGGAATACTACAAGCCTTGTGGCGACAACCATGGGAACGTGTATCTTCTGCAATCTGACTCTCTCAGACCAGTATATGTCCATTGTCGTTCCGGGTAAGATGCTCAAACAGTTATACAAAGAAAAGGGTTATGAGGCAAGGCTTCTCAGCCGCTCAATCGGAGACTCTGCGACAGTATTCTCAGTACTTGTGCCGTGGAACACCTGCGGTGCAATGCAATCGAGCGTACTGGGAATACCGACACTCGCATACGCCCCGTACTGCATACTGAATTTTGTGTCTCCTATAGTATCGCTTATAGTCGCGGCTGTCGGATTCAAGATTTTCAGATGGGGCAAGCCGCTTCTCAAATGGCATAGCGGCAAACCGTTGGAAAGCGTTCATGAGCCTGAGGCGGAAAAGCATCAGTCGGATGAGATGGATAATTAAGGATAACATAAACGACCGAAAATAACATTTTACATATAAATTATTGATAACTAACAAATTATAGGAATATGAAAATAGCTAAAGACAAAGTTGTGAGTGTAAGCTACTCACTTGAAGTAAAAGGAAAAGAGGTAGAGAATGTTAAGGCTGACAACCCGTTGAAGTTCGTTTTCGGGTCTGGCATGCTCCTTCCTAAATTTGAGGAGAACCTGCTCGACAAAGTGCCTGGAGATGGTTTTGAATTCAGACTTTCAGCAAAAGACGCATACGGCGAGAGAAATGAGCAGATGATTGTAGACTTGCCTCTCAATATCTTCGAGATGAACGGAAAGGTTGATTATGAGGTTGTTAAAGAGGGTAATATACTTCCTATGCAGGATAGGAGCGGAAACCGCCTGAATGGTATAATCAAAGAGGTAAAGGCACTCGACAAAATCGTCAAGATGGACTTCAACCATCCTCTTGCAGGAGAAGAGCTTCACTTCACAGGAAAAGTAGAGGAAGTAAGGGACGCTACCGAGAAAGAACTTACAGAGGGCCTTTTCGGTGAAAAAGTTCAGCACAACTGCTCTGGCGGTGATTGTTCAAGCGAGTGCTGCGATCATTGCGGAGGCGGCTGCCACTAATAGTCAGACAATTTTTCTTGCGACATTGATTCCATCAAGAGCCGAAGAGACTATTCCACCCGAATAACCCGCCCCTTCTCCGCAAGGGTAGAGATTCTGCAGCGAGATATGTTGCAGGGTCTCAGGGTCTCTCGGGATTCTGACAGGAGATGAGGTTCTTGACTCAACCGCAAGAAGTAAAGATTGAGAGGTGTAATAGCCTCTCATTTTTTTATCAAACTCGGGAAATGCTTTCCTTAGTCTTAGGGCGACATCGGCAGGGAGAACATCATCTAATTGTGCACTGAAAACTCCGGGTTTATAGGATGTCGCAGGTAAAGTATCTGAATATTTGCCCCGGACAAAATCTGTCATTCTCTGTGCGGGAGCTTTCAAAGTACCGCCATTTAAAGAAAAAATCCGTCTCTCAACATCTTCCTGAAATTTCAGGACTCTCAATTCGCCGAACTCGTCATACCCTTTTACATCTTCCGGCTCGACAGATGTGACGATTCCGGCGTTCGCATACTTGGAGTTTCTTAGCGAATTACTCATTCCGTTAAGAAGCACTTCTCCAGGAGCTGTAGATGATGGAAGGAGTAAGCCTCCCGGACACATACAGAAAGAAAACACACCTCGTCCTTCAACCTGCGTGACAAGACTATACTCTGCGGCAGGCAGATACGGCTGCCATTTGTTGTGGTATTGGATATTGTTAATCAGTGACTGCGGGTGTTCCGCTCTGACTCCAAGAGCAAATCCTTTAGCCTGAATCTCCCACCCTTTTTTATCGAAGAGTTCATAAATATCCTTTGCGGAGTGGCCGGTCGCAAGAATCACATTCTTGGCGACATATTCTATTTCAAGGTTTTGCTTCGTGTTATTGTCTTTGCATACAACCCTCCATACTCCATGCTCACGGATAAGGTCAGTCACCCTGCTCTTGAAGTGTACCTCTCCTCCATGATCGATAATAGCATTCCTCATCGCCTCAATAATAGCCGGAAGCCTGTCGCTGCCTATATGAGGATGGGCATCGATCATGATAGATGGATCAGCGCCGAATTTCACGAACTGATATAGGACCTCTCTGATATCACCTTTCTTCGTAGACCGGGTATAAAGCTTCCCATCTGAAAATGTTCCGGCTCCACCTTCGCCGAAGCAGTAATTTGAGTCGGGATTTACTATCTGATTGAGAGTAAGTTGAGCCGTGTCGACCTTTCTTGAATGGATATCTTTTCCCCTCTCGAGAATAACCGGT
>CAMGTS010000078.1 GCA_946062035.1 uncultured Bacteroidales bacterium | reverse complement strand
TTACGGACAACTTAGAAATATACTTGACTCAGAGAATATTGAATACGCAAACTATCTTGGCGACGGATTCAGCGTTATGTTCGGAATCTTGATAAAGTTGTAGCGATTTCGTAAATTTGCCTTGTTGTAATCACAAGAAAATTTAAGTACAGAAATGAGTGAACAAGAGATGAAGCAGAGTGCTGCCGCTGAGAGTTACAATGCGGAAAGCATACAGGTTCTCGAGGGTTTGGAGGCCGTTAGGAAACGTCCGTCCATGTACATTGGAGACATAGGGGAAAGAGGACTGCACCACCTTGTGTATGAAGTTGTGGATAATTCAATAGACGAGGCACTCGCAGGTTATTGCACAGATATTATCGTAAGTATCAACGAAGATAATTCCATTACAGTCAGAGACAACGGTCGAGGTATCCCTACAGGAATGCACGAAAAGGAACATCGCAGCGCCCTTGAGGTTGTCCTTACCGTGCTCCATGCCGGAGGTAAGTTCAATAAAGGAAGCTACAAAGTATCAGGAGGTCTGCACGGTGTCGGCGTTTCCTGCGTCAATGCCCTTTCAATCCACCTGACGGCGGAAGTCCACAGAGAGGGGAAGATTTTTATCCAGGAGTATTCGAAAGGCAAACCTCTCTATCCGGTAAAGGTAGTGGGAGAAGCATCGGACACCGGAACTATAGTCACATTCAAACCGGATCCTGAAATTTTTTCATTGACAACCGTTTACAATTATGATACTCTTGCGGCGAGACTTCGCGAGCTCGCATTCCTCAACAAAGGGGTAAGGCTTACCATAGTCGACAAGAGAAGCAAGAATGTCGATGAAAACGGTGTTGAGAGTGAAATCAGACAGGTCTTCTACTCTGAAGAGGGCCTTAAGGAGTTTGTTAAGTATCTTGACGGGACAAGAGAGAAAATCACAGAGAACCCGATTTACCTTGAGACCGACAAGACCGGCATCCCTATCGAGATTGCGATGCAGTACAACACTGACTATCAAGAGAATATTCATTCTTACGTAAATAATATCAATACGATTGAGGGCGGCACTCACCTGACAGGTTTCAGGATCGGTCTTACAAGGACTCTGAAAGCCTACGCTGAAAAGGAAGGACTTTTGAAGAACGTCAAGTTCGAAATCGATCCGTCCGACTTCAGAGAAGGTCTTACAGCCGTCATATCAGTCAAGGTGGCCGAACCTCAGTTTGAGGGGCAGACCAAGACAAAGCTTGGCAACCAGGAAGTTCAATCAGCTGTAAGCCAGGCCGTAAGCGGTGCGCTGAACACATTCCTCGAGGAGAACCCTAAAGAGGCGAAAAAGATTGTCGAAAAAGTCGTGCTTGCGGCACAGGCAAGGCATGCGGCGCGTAAGGCAAGAGAGCTTGTGCAGAGAAAGAGCGGAATGAGCGGGGTAGGTCTTCCTGACAAACTCGCTGACTGCTCAGAAAGAGACGCTTCCAAGTGCGAACTTTTCATCGTAGAGGGAGATTCCGCAGGCGGTACCGCCAAAGAGGGACGTAACAGAATGACCCAGGCCGTCCTCCCTTTGAGAGGTAAGATCCTCAATGTGGAGAAAGCGATGGAGCACAGGGTATTCGACAGCGAAACCATCAGGAATATCTATACCGCACTCGGAGTCACCGTAGGTACGGATGAGGATCCTAAAGCACTTAACCTCAGCAAGTTGAGATATCATAAGATTATCATCATGGCCGATGCCGATGTCGATGGCGCACATATTACCACGCTTATCCTGACATTCTTCTTCAGATACATGATAGATCTTATCAAGAACGGCTACGTTTATTGCGCCGCACCTCCTTTGTACAAAATCGAGAAGAAAAGCGGCAAGAACCCTGAGCCAAGATACTGTTGGAGTGATGAAGAGAAAGACAACATCGTTGAAAGCCTTGGCGGGGTAAACAGCTGCAGAATCCAGAGATACAAAGGTTTGGGAGAGATGAGCACAGACCAGCTCGCTGATACGACCATGGATCCTGAGCACAGAATCTTAAAGAAAGTATATATAGAAAACGCTGCGGAGGCTGACAGAATCTTCTCTATGTTGATGGGAGACGATGTACCGCCAAGAAGAGAGTTTATCGAGCAGCACGCAAAATACGCCAACATCGATGCATAGCAGGCTGAAATTCATATTGCCGGTTGTTCTGCTATTCATTTTTGTAAGCACAGATAATGCTGACGCTCAGCTATTCGGTAAGCTGATAAAAAACAGACGGGCGACGGAAGAGACTTCCGTCCCTGCGTTTATGAAATACCCGAGACAGAAAATCAACCCCGCGGAAATATCCTTCAAAGAGGTCACAGGTCTTACGTTGGAATCGTTTACAAGCGATACATATCTGTCATTCGAAGGGGACGCAGTACCTGTCATCTATCTGCAACCGCTTACAAAAGAGCAACTTGCGACGTTGGCGAACACGCCGAGAAAAACCTACGGCAGCGTATTCGGAATCTACGAAGAACCTGTAGAGCTTCAGGAGGAAGAGAGGCTTGCGGACGGCACATCTGACATGGATGAAAATGACAATTCACCTTTTACGGATCATTCCGATTTTGAGGCGGTTTACAGAAGATTCGCAGGTAACGACAGAATCAATCCGTACGGGATAACCCTTTCCAAAATGAGAGACACCGTTGTCATTCCAGTAACCGGCTATGTCGCCCCGGTCAAAATGTATGTTACCTCCGAGGTCGGACCCCGTTGGGGCAGAAGGCACGAAGGGACTGATTTGAAAGTGTATAAAGGCGATACTATCCGCAGCGCATGGGATGGAGTGGTAAGTATCAAAAGAAGCGACCCGAGAGGCTATGGCAGGTTCGTAGTCATAAGGCACAACAACGGCCTTGAGACCCTCTACGGCCACATGAGCAAACAGCTCGTCGCCGAAGGAGACAGCATAAGAGCAGGTGAGGCCGTCGGATTGGGCGGAAGGACAGGAAGGTCTACCGGATACCACCTTCACCTTGAGGTCAGATATCTCGGCAATCCTATCAACCCACGTGACGTGATTGATTTCACCAATCATGTCACCACTACCGACACGCTCGTCCTTACAAGGGAAAACTTTAAGTATCAGACGATTAAGATTAAACGCAGCAGATCGAGAGGCAGAAGCGGCGGAAGTTCTACGATTACAGTCCGCAAAGGAGATACTCTCGGGGCTATAGCGCGTCGCAACGGGACTACCGTCGCAAGGATCAAATCATTGAACGGTCTGAGAAGCAATAATATACGAGCAGGACAAAAATTGAAAGTCAAATAATAAATAACACCATGGATATTTTTGAAAGAATACAACAGAACGAGGGCGGTCCTCTCGGGCAGTACAGAAAAAGAGCCAAAGGATACTTCATGTTCCCTAAGTTGGAAGGCGAGATTCAGCCATATATGACATTCCAGGGAAAGAAAGTATTAGCTTGGACATTCAATAACTATCTCGGCCTCGCTAACGATCCTGAAGTAAGAAAGGTTGATGCGGAAGCGGCAGCCAAATGGGGTCTCGGCTACCCGATGGGTGCACGAATGATGAGCGGCCACACCTCACTCCACGAACAGTTGGAAAAAGAACTTGCGGAGTTCGAGTGCAAAGAGGACGCATATCTTCTTAACTTCGGTTATCAGGGCATGATTTCTATCCTCGACGCTCTTCTTACAAGACATGATGTAGTCGTTTACGATGAAGAGTGCCATGCCTGCATCATGGACGGTCTCAGACTCCACATGGGTATCAGAATCAGATATAAACATAACGATATCGTTGATTGCGAGAAAGTTATGGCAAGAGCATGCAAGAAAGCCGAAGAGCAGGGCGGCGGAGTCCTCCTTGTGACTGAAGGTGTATATGGCATGACCGGTGCCATGGGAATTCTTGATGAAATCGTCGCATTGAAAAAGAAGTACAACTTCAGAATGCTTATCGATGACGCTCACGGATTCGGTGTTATGGGTGCGCACGGTAGAGGAACATCAGAGGAGAAAAACTGCATGGATGGCGTAGACCTCTATTTCGGTGCGTTTGCCAAAGCTATGGCGGCCATCGGAGGTTTCATCGCAGGTCCTAAAGACATCATTAACTTCCTCCGTTACAATCTCAGAAGCCAGATTTACGCAAAATCACTCCCTATGCCTTTGGTTGAGGGCTGCCTTAAGAGATTGGATATGATCAGAAAAGGCGACGAGCGCCGCAAGCACCTTTTTGATGTAGCGCGCAGACTACAGAACGGACTTCGTGAATTAGGTTACGATATAGGTCCAGCAGAGGCATGCATTACTCCTGTATTCGTGCACGGAACTGTTCCAGAGGCTACAAATATGCTTGTAGACCTTAGAGAGAACTACAAGATTTTCTGCTCGGTTGTCGTATATCCTGTTGTACCTCAGGGAGTTATCATGTTCCGTCTCATCTGTACCCAAATGCACTCATTCGAGGATGTAGACTACACTCTCAAGGCATGGGCTGAAATAAAGAAGAAACACGAGGCAGGCGCATATAGCGGTGACACTGACATCAAGGATATGGCTATAGACTAACAGTCTCGACAATGGGAAAATTTGATAATAAAGTAGTCGTAATTACAGGGGCAAGTTCAGGCATCGGCTTGGCGGCCGCAAGGGAGTTTGCACGTGAAGGCGCAAGCATCGTTTTGGCCGCCCGCAGTGCGGACAAACTCAAGCAGACATTCTGCGAACTCTCTCACAAAGGGCAAGAGGCGGGGAGATTTCTTGCGGTCCCTACTGACGTCACCAACGAAGACGATTGCAAAAGGCTGATAGAGAACACTATCACCAAATTCGGCAAGATAGACGTTCTCGTAAATAATGCGGGAATTTCCATGAGGGCTATGTTCAAAGACTTGGATTTGAGCGTAATCAAACGGCTTATGGACGTGAATTTCTGGGGCACAGTCTATTGCACTAAATACGCACTACCTTATCTTCTTGAGAGCAAAGGAACCGTCGTAGGGGTAATCTCTATCGCCGGTTTCAAAGGACTTCCGGGGCGCACAGGCTACTCCGCTTCAAAATTCGCGATCTACGGTTTTTTGGATACGCTCAGAGTAGAGCATCTGAAAGACGGGCTTAACGTGCTTATCTTCGCTCCAGGATTCACAGCTTCAAATGTCCGCTTCTCGGCATTAACCGCAGACGGTACGCCTCAAGGCTCAACCCCTCGTGCGGAAGAAAAGATGATGACTGCGGAAGCTGTCGCTCAGAAACTTACAAAGGCCGTACATAAGAGAAAGAGTCAGGTTATCCTGACTCCTATCGGTAAAACCACTGTATGGCTTAATAAGTTCTTCCCACGACTGGTCGATAAATTGGAATACGCCTATATGGCAAAAGAAGATAATTCGCCATTCAAATAGGCTATAGAGACTTTATATTCTCCGCGACTTTTTTGACAAGCAGTTTGCGGGCTTCTATACTGGTCCATCCGATGTGAGGGGCCAGTATTATTTTTGTCATATCCTCTATTTTGAAGAAAGGACTGTCCGCCGGAAGCGGCTCTTTCGAGAACACATCAACACCTGCGCCTGATATTAAATTGTCATTCAATGCCTTTACAAGATCCTCCTCGTTGATGATACCACCTCTCCCGATATTAATCACTTTTGCAGACTGTTTACAGAGAGAGAGTTTCTCGTATGTAATCAGGTTGCTTGTCTTGTCATTAAGCGGTGCATGAACAGAGATGAAATCGCAACTCCTCATCAGCTCATCCAAAGAGAGCATTTCATATTTATCAGAGTGCGCCCTGCCATTTGTAGAGTAGTAAACGACCTCCAAGCCGAACATCTCCGCATAACTTGCGACCTTGGAACCGATTGTCCCCAAGCCGATTATACCAAGTCTCTGTCCTTTGAGCTCTCCCCATACACGGGACATATCAGAGAAAAGCCTTCCGTTAGAATAACTTCCTCTTTTCACAAAATCATCATAATAAGTCAGATGACAAGAGAGATTGAGTATCAAGGCCATAGTGACTTGGGCCACACTTTCGGTAGAATAGCCGGCCACATTTTTGACAGGAATTCCTTTTGACTCCGCATATGCGATATCAATATTGTTAGTACCTGTAGCGGCCTCACATATAAGTTTCAGGTTAGGAGCGGCATCGACAACTTCCTGATTTACAAGAATCTTATTGATTATAAGGACCTCGCAATCCTTGATTCTCTCCGCAATATCACATCTGTCGGTAAAAGGATATGCCGTAAAATCACCAAGTTCAGCCAAAGGCTGCAACGAAATATCCTCACCAAGAGTTGCGGC
>CAMGTS010000077.1 GCA_946062035.1 uncultured Bacteroidales bacterium | reverse complement strand
AACTTAGGCTTTGCTTATAGAAAAGTCAACTCAGTGATTGTCAGTTATTATAAGGACGGCAAATGGTCTCCTCTCAAAAGAGAGAACTCAGAGGATATTTCTCTGAATGCCTTTGCCGGTGTTTATCACTATGCGACCTCTTGCTTTGAAGGCTTGAAAGCTTTCATGGGTAAAGACGGAAAGGTTCGTATATTCAGACCGGACGAAAACGCCAAAAGACTTATCAGAACAGCTGATTATCTGAATATTCCGAGTCCTTCGGTTGAGGACTTCATTGAAGCGTGCAAAGAGTGCGTAGAGGCGAACATCGACTTTCTTCCCCCATACGGATACAATGCATCCCTTTATATCAGACCGGTTCTGTTGGGTGTAAACCCTCAGCTTGCGCTTGTTCCCCCTACAGAGTGCCTGTTTGCCGTAATGTGTATGCCTGTAGGTTCATACGCAGGTACAAAAGAACTGACTTCTGTAAAAGGTGTAATAGCCAGAAACTACGACAGGGCAGCCCCTAACGGAAGCGGAAGCTACAAGGTCAGCGCCAACTACCCATGCTCTTTCAGACCATATAAGATTATTCATGAGCAGGGCTATACAGAGATGCTTTTCCTTAATCCTTCCACAAAAAAGAATATAGATGAATTCGGCTCATCAAACTTCATAGCCATCAAGGGTGACACTTATGTAACTCCTCTGTCTGACAGTGTTTTACCATCTATTACCAATAAGTCATTACAGGTCATTGCAGCGGACCTCGGACTAAAGGTTGAAAAGCGTGTCGTACCTGTAGAGGAGCTTGCGGAATTCGACGAGGTCGCTGCTGTGGGTACAGCCGTTGTAACAACCCCGATATGCTCAATGGACGATAAGCCGTCTCTTGAGAGCAAGGAAGTCTCAAAGCATTACGAATACCAACCTGTCGGCAAGGTGGGCCCTGTCTGCAAAAAACTCTACGATACCCTTACCGGCATACAGTTCGGCGAGCTCCCGGACACGCACAACTGGTGCATAATATTATAGAGCGACATACCCATTAGGATGATTTGGTGAATAAAAAGAGTTTATTCTGAAAAAGGGGCTGACAGATTTTTGTCAGCCCCTTTTCCATTTACCTCTGTTTTCTCAGTATATTACCTCTCCTGCTTTTTGCGCTTGAGAAATAGGACACAAGCAATGCCGCCTACTAACAAAAGCACTAAGAGCGATGACGCTATCAAAGAATAACGTTCACCTTTAATGAAACTATCGGGTTGGAACGTAAACGTTATATCGCCCTCACCGGCCGGCAGATACAATCCCCTTAAAATCCAATTCGCCCTGAATATATCCGCATCATTTCCGTTTATTTCCGCCTTCCATCCAGGATAGTAGACTTCGCTGAACAGCGCCAATTTATCAGATTCTGCTGTATAATGATAGACAAGCCTGTTCGGTGCATAAGATGTCAGGGTTATTGACTCAAATAGCGCACCGCCTGTCTCTCCGGCACATTCTTCTTTTGCTTCAAAAGCGGCGGACAAATCGTTTTCTGCTTGTCCGCAGGTTTTGACGAATTTATCTATGTTCTGATTTTTAGAAATAAACTCTTTTGCGACAACCGCCTGTGTCTGCGGATTTACTTCGTTTAATTTTGCTATTTCGTCATTAGCGTCTAAGGCTTCTACAACATTATCAACGAACCAACAATTGCCTAACGCATAGCGGTTTACAATAGGCGGCTGATTGGCATTAAGGATAATGTATCGGGTATTCAGCATACTGAGTACAGGGTGGCAAGTCAATGCGCTGTCTGCCTCCGCAAGGGTTGACACTCCGTTCAGATCGTTTATTACCCCTTGGATTTCAGGATATATATATTGGTCTATAAGATCCTGATAACGTTGCAACTTGGCAGGGGAATAACCTCCGATTGTCTTATGCCAATAGCTTGTATATGAATTATTGAACGGATCTATAGAAAGATCGAGCACTCTGTAGTCGGTATCTTTATCGTTGTCAAGGATAAACTTATCCACAGGTCTTTGTTGCCAGGCGGATGAAAACTCCTCTTTGCTTACAAAGTCCTTAGAACTCAGATAGCGTTTGTCTATAACCCATAAATCCAAGAAAACCAGTAGGATAAGAGCTATATAAGTATATTTTTTCTTCAATTTTCCTTTGAAACCCAACCATACTACGAATGCGGTAAGTAGAACGAATATCAGCGAACGGAAAGCATCCGCCCTTAAGAGCGAAATTCTGTCTGCGACAATCGACGAAACAAGCTCTTGTGGCAACCTTGAATCCGCAGGACTTGAGAAATTTCCTGCAAGAGATGGAATTAGCGCAAACACAAGCGCAAAGCCACCGGCGATAATCAATGACCACTTCCAACCCGAAGCGAATCTCTTTTTATCAACAAGCGCATCTTTTCCTATAACAGAATCAAGCGCCAAAACCGCAAGCGTAGGTATAGTCAGCTGCAGTATGACAAGAATCATCGACACCGTGCGGAACTTGCTGTAAAGCGGAATATTATTAAAGAAAAATTTGGTCGGAGCCATGAAGTGATACCCCCATCCCAAAATTATCGCAAGCAGGGAAACTCCCAACAGCCACCACTTCGCTCCGCTTCGGATAATAAACAATCCTAAGATGAAAAGGAATACGCAGACAGCACCCATATACATCGGTCCTGCGGTAAAATCCTGTGGCCCCCAATATAGCGGCAAAGCCTGAACAGCGGACTCCGCTTCATAGTCAGGATAGTTGAATTTTTCCGTAAGCGTTTTATATACAGCGGATTTTGTTCCGAGAGAACCTACGCTTGCGCCGCCGTTGAAATTCGGGATAAAGATATTAGGAGTTTCGTCTATCCCGTAAGACCATCTTGTAGCATATTCCAAATCAAGCCCTTTACGTGTTTCCGCATTTGCGGAAGTCGTGTCTACAAGTTCGCTTCCACCTCGCATTGTGTGTTTTCCGTATTCGTATGTAGGCCACAGGTGATTGATATTAGCGGCAATGCCGAGAAGGCCGGCTACCAAAACGCACAAAGATGTCCTGAGGAATTTTCCAGAAGATTTCTCTTTAACGCTTTTCAGAAGTTGCCAGATTATATACCCGAAAATTATAATCGCCAAATAGTAAGATATTTGCGGATGGTTCGCTTTTATCTGAAAACTTAAGGCGAATCCGAATAGCACCGCACCCCAGAACATCGATTTTCTGTATGCCCATACCAATGCGGCCATTACCCACGGCATAAAGGCAATGGCTATCATTTTGGTATTATGTCCGACCAAAATGATTTGCATGTTGTATGAACAGAACGTCACGGCGATCGCTCCGAAAATGGCAAGCCAAATATTCACCCCGAACGCCAAAAACATTAAGAATGCTCCAATCATGCTGATTATAAGGTAGCTTGCAGGTCTCTGCCCCACAAAAAGCAAATCATATAGATATTTAGTAAGGTCTCCGTGGTATTTTACCGAGATGGTAGTCGCCGGCATTCCTCCGAACATTGAGTTTGTCCAATATGTAGGGTTATCGGGGTGAGCGTCATTCCACTCGACGATTTCGTGCGCCATTCCGTTCCAGCTCGAAATATCGGATTGGTTTACTACCCTTCCCTCAAGAGTGTAAGGTGCATAAGCGTATCCCACAAATACAAACGCCACAATCGCAATAATGTATGGCAGAAGTTTTTTAAAATTCATCATCTCGGTTTTTATGAAATCATTTCATCAAGCAGATTCGCCATCAAGGCTGTAAGATTCACCCTTGAATATTTGTCGGCATCGGGCATGCCGGCATATCTGCCTGTTCTAAAGTCGTTATAAGCCTCGGTTATGGCCTTTGCCATTCCTGACTCATCGGCATATTCAAAAATATCGCCACAGCACGTTTCTCTCAAAGCATCTCCCAAGTCGCTTCTTACGGGACCAACCGCTATGATTCTCTTTGAGATTCCGGTTTCGTTAAAACTTGCGATATACTCAAAGAATTTGCCTGTGAGTATAGCGGTCGCCTCCTTTTCTTTTCTGAGAGGCAGAAGAAGAAGATTCGCCCGCTTCTGCCATGCTATTGAGGTCATGTGCGAAACATATCCGAAATCGTGAAAATTATCGGACATACCTTCCTCTTCAACACATTTTCTCGCCCCGCCATCTGTCTGTCCCATCGTCGCGATAAAGAGCTTGTCCCCTATACCGCTCTTGCCGAGGGCTTTCCAAAATAATTCGGGGTTCGCGTTATCCGGCAGGAGCCCGGTGTGCACTACAACAAATTTCCCTTTTGTCAGCTTGTTTACATCCTCCACCAGACATGAGAGTTCCTGTTTCTTCTCTTTCGAAAAATCATCAGGGTCGAATCCGTTTGTGATAATCCTGATTTTGGAGTCGTCTATACTCCCTATCCGTCCGTTTTGCAGGATTGAAGCGAAATCCTGTTTCATTTGCGGTGAAACCACCACAACTCTGTCGGCCTCGTTGACAACAGAGAATTCCAGTCTCTTATGTTTGCGGAGAGAATGTTTATTCAGTCTTAAGTGTTTGAAATAGAAAAGCCCCGTCCAGGGATCTCTGAAATCCGCAACCCACGGAATTTGTGTCGCTTTATGCAATTCTCTCGCTATCAAATGCATAGAGTGCGGGGGGCCTGTACTTATTATCGCATCGACAGGATTCTCCTTCAACCACTTTTTCAAGAATCTCACGGATGGTCTGACCCACCAGCAACGCGGGTCGGGAATAAAGAAATTTCCCCTGATGTATGCGGAAAAACCTCCGCCCTGTTTTGGTGAAGAGAGGAGGTTCGCCTTTATTTCCTTTTTTCCGGTAAGAAGTTTATAATAACTGTAAGGCTCTGTTATTTTGCGTTTTATTACCTGGAGTTCCGGAGCTATATCTTCAAACAAAGAATTGTCGGAAGATGAAAGCTCAGGATTTTCAGGTGTGTAGATTATCGGTTCCCAACCATATTGAGGAAGATATTTTGCGAATTTCAGCCATCGCTGGACACCGCTCCCCCCTGATGGCGGCCAATAATAAGTTATTATCAGAGCCTTTTTCATTGCTATAATTTGACCATCAGTTAGATAGCGTCAGCTTCCGTACCCTTTATAAGGTTCTGATAGAGACAATTCTGTACTCGGTGGTGGATAGCCATAAAGCCGCTTTCACGAGCGCCGTCGCAACCATTTGTCATGACAACGATTCCGAAAGTCTTCTCTTTGTTCCAGAACATAGAGGTAAGGACGCCGTAAGCACCGCCGGTGTGTCCGATCATGGTCTTTCCTGGAATAAGGCTGTCTGACTGACAGATAGCGAAACCATAGAAGTCATTCTGGCCCTCAGCGACAGTAAGTCTGCTCTGCATCAGAAGGGCGCTTTCTGAGCTTATGATCTTTACCCCTTCAGGATTTGTTCCGAGCCCCATGTGCATCTGCATAACCTTGGCAAGTCCTATAGGGTTAATTTTCAAACCGCCTGTCGGAGAGAAAATTGGTGTCGAATATCCGAACTGATAGTTTGCTATCTCCTCTGTACGAGGCGCATAAGCCTCTGGCTGAGGAACCATATTGCCATCCTTATCCTGCTCGTAAAGGGTAACGAACTTGGTGCTGTCCAGGCTTTCTACCCAATAACCGGCATAGTCGATACCGAGAGGTTTGAGGACATTATTGACTACATACTGATCGAAACGAACATTGCTGACTCTTTCAAGTACGGTTCCCATAGTGTTATAGCCAAGGTTGCAATACTCATAAAGAGTTCCGGGGCGATAATCATTGTATGCCTTCGCCCAATCCGGATTTTTGTCAGGATTGATAACATCCAATTTGAAATACCCCTGAGAATCGTTTAAAGACGAAGTATGCGAAAGCAGCATATACGGGGTGATTTTTACATTCGGATATTTCGGGTTACGCACCTTGAAACCGACCAAATCAGAGATATCGCAATTCAGATCCAGCTTACCCTGATCAACAAGCTGCATAATTGAGGTAGCCGTGAAAGACTTGGATATAGATGCGATTCTGAACAAATCATCCTCTGCGAGAGGTGTCTGTGTCTCTAATGTCTTATAGCCCCATGCGTTGTGATAAATGATACTGTCTCCGCTGACCACAGCGACTCCGAGACCAACAACATGAAGGTCATTCATTATCTGTTCGATACCTTTCTCAATACCCTCTGTGTACTGGACTTCTTCTTGAACTTTGTTTTCTTCTTTCTGGGTACAACTTACCGTTGTAGACAAGACAATCGCAACTGATGCAGCTGCAAGGACAATTTGTTTGAAAAGTTTCATAATATCTGGTTCTGTTGCAAAAATATAACAGGAATGCAATTTAATGGCTTTTTGCTAAATTTGC
>CAMGTS010000076.1 GCA_946062035.1 uncultured Bacteroidales bacterium | reverse complement strand
CACAGAAAGTTGTTTGCTTACATCGTATGCGAACGCTTTCAGGAACTGCTCAATCGCGATAACGAACATCGCTACAACGACAAGCTGGACTATAATTCTGATTCTGGTTGGAATGCTCTTCCTTATGAGTGAAATAAGGAAACTTGAAAAACCTGTCACGACTGTTACTGACAATGCCATGACAATCGCAGGCTCAAGTTTTACTGTTACCGCAAGGGATGAGCAAATACCCAAGACCAACACAGTAATAGGGTTGGACTTGATAAGTGGTGTTGTAAATATCTTTTTATCCATCTCCTTACTTATTAATCGTTAACGACCTTAATCTCTTCAGCCGGTGTTGAAGTCGTATCGGCAACGGCAACCTCCGCCTCAGCCTGACGGCAACCATTCAAGTACGGCTCATAGAATCCGAGCCATTTTGAAATCATTGCCTCAACCGCTGTGGATGTGATTGTAGCACCGCTAAGTGCGTCAATTTCATGATTCTTGTCTTTTGCCCCGCCTTTTACAACTTTGATAGGGGTAGGCTGCTGGCCATCGTATATAATCTTGTCGATGAACTGGCCGCGGAATTTATCTGTTACGATTTCACCGCCAAGGCCAGGAGTCTCGCTCTTGTGGTCGAACAGTGCGCCGCCCAATGTGCGGGAATCTTCATTGACTGCAAGATACCCCCAAATAGGTCCCCAAAGTCCTGAACCATAGCAAGATAAAATAAGATATACTTTCCCCTCTGCACGGCATATGAATACCGGAAGTCTGAGAGAAGAGAGCAGGGCCTCCTTTGCGGTCTCGTCAGCTCCATCGATTTTTCTCATTATGTCAAATTGCTCCGCAGGAGAAATTGTGAAAGCCTCGCTGTTTACAAGGTCGGAGTCGTCTTCTTTAACGACTTCACCTTTAGCGTTGACAACCAATGCCGAGACAATATCTTTTGCGAATTCGCTCTGAACGTATGAGTTTTTGTCCTTTGCGTCAGATACCTCATTTGCGCGGCCTGCGCTTTTAAGGATATTAAGCTGCTTTTCAACGTTTATGTTTGTCTGTTGACGATCCTTAAGACCCATAGATAACAGGGCAAGGATTGTCGAGACGACACCCACTAACACGGCAGCGTAGATAATAGTATAAGAATTCTTGTTTGTATTCATGATATTACTTTTTAGCTGCGACGGCTCTCTTTTCTCTTCTTCTGATGCTTGGTCTCAAAACGCACCAGTCAATAAGTGGAGCCATTGTGTTCATAAACAATATCGCGAGCATCATACCCTCTCTATAACCGCCGTTGAACAGACGGAGGACAACGCACAACGCACCTATGAGGAAGCCATATATCCATTTGCCTACCTCGGTCTGAGATGAAGATACCGGATCTGTGGCCATATAGACCGCACCGAATGCGAAACCTCCCATTACAAGGTGGTTATACCAAGGATAAGCTGCATATGTTCCCGGCTCTGCAAGACCATTTGCGAGAAGACCTACAAAAGCCGCACCTGCGACGCAGGAAACAATAATCTTCCAACTTGCCACACCTGTCCAGATAAGGACAATAGCGCCAAGAAGAATAGCGATTGTAGAGGTTTCTCCTATTGAACCCGGAATATTTCCTATAAACATCTGCAGGAATGACGGCGCCTGCATTCCGTCAGCGGCAAGCGCAAGAGGAGTCGCTCCTGAGAATCCGTCCACGAGTGCATCCGCATGGTTGGTCATGCCTTCGATCCAGATTGAGTCACCCGTAATCATTGACGGGTAAGCGAAGAATACGAAAGCTCTTGCGAGGAGAGCCGGATTCCATATATTCATGCCTGTTCCACCGAAGATCTCCTTGCCGAATACAACTGCAAAGGCGGTCGCAAGCGCAAGAATCCACAACGGTACATCGATTGGCATGATCATCGGGATAGTAAAGCCCGATACAAGGAAACCTTCGTTTACCTCATGGCCTCTCACTTGTGCCACAGCGAACTCAATACCCAAACCTACGATATAGGAAACGAGGATGAGAGGGAGGATCTTATAGAATCCGAACCAGACTTTCATCCAGAAACCCCATTCAAGGCCGAATGCAAGTGAGTGCTGCTCACCTGTATTCCACATTCCGAACAGGAACGGCGGAAGAAGGGCGACGATCACGGCGATCATCACTCTCTTCAAATCAACGCAGTCTCTTACCTGTGTGCGTCCTTTTGTAACTGTCGCAGGGACAGCCGCAAAAGTCTCGAATGCCTCAAAGGTAGAGCCAAGCCATCCGAACTTTCCTCCCTTGGAGAATGTCGGCTTCATCTTGTCGATGAGTTTTAAAATACCATTTGCCATATCTTTAAGCCATTTCTTTCAACATCAGGGAAATACCCTGTTCAATAATCTCCTGGACATTGACTTTTGACGGGCAGACATATTCGCAAAGCGCAAGGTCTTCGCCTACAACTTCGTAGATGCCGAGCTGCTCCATCTTCTCAATATCTTCTGTAATGATGGCTTTCAAGAGGTATACAGGATAGATATCCATAGGAAGAACCTTCTCGTAAAGCCCCGTAACCACGAATGGTCTCACGCCGCCGTTCAAGTTTGTGTCGACGTTATATTTCTTTTTAGGCATAAGCCAAGAGAAATATGATTTGCTCAGACTGAACTTCTTGGAACGGATGATTTTCGCCCAACCGAAAAGCTCGCGGTAGTTGCCTTCAGTGATAATGGAAAGAGTGTCATCGTAATAGCCCAAATATCCGTTTTCTCCGACGTTTTCTCCGGAGAGGATATTTCCGCTGATATATCTTACGCCGCACTCCTGGTCGTAAATCTCTTTTTGAGCCTTGATGTCAAACCCATCGGTAAGTTCTTTTACGCTTGCGCCAGGAACACATTTGACATAGGCAGGATTCTTTACCCGCGAACCGGCTACCGCAACGATTCTTGACGGATCATAAACGCCTTTTTTCAGGAGTCTGCCGATAACTACAAGATCCTGAGGTTTTACGGTCCATACTACATCACCTTTTCCGATAGGGCATAGATGAGCGATCTGAATACCGACGTTTCCTGCAGGATGAGGTCCCTTGAATTTGGTGATGACAACCCCTTTGAGGTTAGCGAGAGGAGAGTTTTCGTCTCCTGCGCTGATGTTTACATAAACCTTACCGCTTGTGAACTTTGCGAGAGCGTCGACAGCGGCCTGTATGTTCTCAACCTCATCCTTGACAGTCAAGGAAATATCGGCGGCAAGGGGCGCTGAGTTGAAAGCGGAAATGACAATAGCTTTAGGTGTGTCGGCCGGGTTTGCGATAATCCCGTAAGGACGCTGGATTATCGAGGCCCATAGACCGCTTGCCAAAAGTTTTGCCGCAATTTCGTCTTTGCCTGCAGATGTACTGACAGGTTCAAACTGAACGGATTCGTTCTTTCCATCCGAAGCGATCTCCACAGCGAGGAGTTTTCTCTTTTCTCCTCTTACAACCGCTTTTACAGTGCCGCTTACAGGGCTTGCAAAAGTGATCTGAGGTCTTGCCTTATCTCCAAAAACAGGCTGTCCCGCCTTTACGGTATCGCCTTCGCGAACCAAAAGTTTAGGGACAACGTTCTTGAAATCGGATGGTCTTACAGCTACAACTTTAGGGACAAGTGTCTTGCAGACAACCTTTTTGGCTTCTCCTTTTACAAGGATGTCCAAACCTTTGTGAAGTCTGATTTGTTCCATATTTGTATTATAAAAACCTATTATACCTATTTATAAAATAATGGGGTGCTAAGTTAGCCTAACAACTTAAATTAGCCAAATAAAAAATGCTAAATTTGCCCGACTATGGAAAATGAAGGGAATAAGATATTCGATGGACTTAATAGCTCTCAGTATGAGGCTGTTGCTTCGTTAGAAGGCCCCTCTTTGATTATAGCGGGAGCGGGCAGCGGAAAGACAAAGGTACTTACCTGCAAGATCGCCAATATCTTGGCGCACGGGTATGCGCCTTGGAGCATTATGGCGGTAACTTTTACCAACAAGGCTTCAAGGGAAATGAGAGAGAGAATAGGGCGGATGGTCGGAGAGAGAAGGGCTAACAGGCTCTTTATGGGAACTTTCCACTCAGTGTTTCTGAGATTTCTGAGACAATACGCCGAACTTCTCGGTTTTCCTCCAGGTTTTACCATCTATGACAAGTCGGATTCAAGTTCGCTGATCAAGAGGTGTGTGAAAGAGTTGCAGCTTGACGATAAAGTATATAAACCGGGCGATATCCAATGCAGGATATCGGAGTGCAAAAACAATTTCATTACTCCTGCGGCGTATCTTTCTAATGTCGAGTTGGTTGAAAGTGACAGGCGTAGCAAAAAGCCCCGTTTGCAGGAGGTTTATGCTTTATATCAGAAGAAGTGTGTGGCTCAGGGGGTTATGGATTTCGATGATATCCTTTTGAACACATATCGTCTTATGGATGAGCATCCTGATGTTTTCGCTGAGATACGCGGACGTTTCAGGTTTGTTCTCGTCGATGAGTATCAGGATACCAATTATCTGCAATATGTCATACTCAAGGCTTTCGCTTCTGAACACAGAAATATAACAGTCGTGGGGGACGACGCTCAAAGTATCTACGGATTCAGAGGGGCGAGAATTGAGAATATCCTGAATTTCAGCAAAGACTATCCGGATGCGAAAGTCTACAGATTGGAGAGGAATTACAGATCCACTCAGATTATCGTAGATGCCGCCAACTCTGTTATCAAGAATAACAGAAATAAACTTGCGAAGACTTGTTATTCGGAAAGAGAAGAGGGGGATAAGGTAGAGATACTCAGTACTTATACTGAGCAGGAAGAGGCTGTTGTCGTGGCCTCAAGCATTATGCGCCAGATGTTCGAAAAGAGGGCTCAATACAGAGACTTTGCGATTCTTTACAGAACGAACAGTCAGAGCCGTGTTATTGAGGAAGCTCTCCGCAAGAAGAATATGCCGTACAAGATTTTTGCAGGACATTCCTTTTACGAACGTGCGGAAATAAAATCGATGGTGGCTTATTTAAGGCTGATAGTCAATCCTTTGGATGATGAGGCTTTTAAACGGGTTATAAATTTTCCGACCCGAGGAATCGGAGCTACCTCTATGGAGAGGATAATAGGAGGCGCACAGCTGAAGCAATGCTCTATATGCGATTACGTAAGGGCGGCCACGGCGGAAGAATCGGGAGTCCGCACTCCGACGATGATAAAGCTGAAAGAGTTTGTCGCAAGGGTTGACAAACTTCGTGAAATGTCAGAGACTCATGACGCATACGAGATCGCAATGGCGATGGACGGCTTGCTCGGAATAACCGCAGCTCTCCGGACGGAT
The DNA here is from genome assembly GCA_946062035.1 of uncultured Bacteroidales bacterium. Taxonomy (GTDB): domain Bacteria; phylum Bacteroidota; class Bacteroidia; order Bacteroidales; family UBA932; genus Egerieousia. Next base: position 1,084 of record CAMGTS010000076.1, on the reverse strand, counting down.
CTTTCCTTAGATGGCCAGAGCAGACTGGATAATGTCGTGGAATTTTTCAACTCTGTTAAAGAGTTTGTGGACGAGGGTGCCCAAGAGTATGAAAGGTTTGTTTACGACCCTCAGCAAGAGAATGATAATGAGACAGATGTAAATAATTCTGAGATAGAGGGAACTACTGGAGACGCTGAGGAGGACGCTCCTCTTATTACGTTGGATTTGTATTTGCAGAACATCGCGCTTATTTCGGACTCTGACTCTGCGCTGTCTAACTCGGAACTTAACAAAGCTCATGACGATACCGTCAAAAACGACGATAACCGAATTACGCTGATGACTGTCCATTCAGCGAAAGGGCTCGAATTTCCATTTGTATATGTTACAGGCATGGAGGAGAACCTTTTCCCAAGCGGAGGGTTGACAGGAACTTCTATTAAGGACCTTGAAGAGGAGAGGCGGCTTTTCTACGTTGCGCTGACGAGAGCGAAGGAGGCCGTCAAACTGTCATGGAGCCGTTCTCGCATGAAATGGGGATCGTATACAAGCAATTATCCGAGCCGTTTTCTGACAGAAATAGACTCTAAATATCTCAAAAATCCCTTACCGAAAAATGTATATGCTGATCCTGCCGCATTGCAGCAAGAATCAGATGTGCAAAGGAATAATAGCCGCGGCTATTCGGGATACGGCGTTCAAAACAGTAATCAGAATACGGGGCGGAGGTATGGGTACGATAGCTCACAAAGGGGAGGATATGGAGGCAGGCAGTTCGGCGGTAGGACTGAGAATCCCGCCGGTTCTGTATCGATTGGAGGGAGGAAGTTCGCCGTATCACAAGCCCCAAAGGAGAGGCCGTCATTTACTCCTAAGGAACAATTACATCCGAAGAGAGAGAATTTTGTCGCATCATCGCCTTTGCTTATGAGACCCGGACAGCGAATAGAGCATGAAAGATTCGGATTAGGGACAATAGTCTCAATGACAGGTTCCGCCTCGGATTTGAAGGCTGTTGTGAATTTCGATGAGAGCGGAACTAAGACTTTGATGTTGAAATTCGCCAAAATGCGGATTATCCAGTAATAATCCTTGTTATATT
>CAMGTS010000075.1 GCA_946062035.1 uncultured Bacteroidales bacterium | reverse complement strand
ATGAACTGCCATATACCTTTTGCGTTTGCCCTTGAGACCGCAAACGGATTGAGGGCGGACTCGATGATTGAGACTGCCGCAAGTTCGGTCGGCAGATTGTATGAATCGAAGATCTCTTCGAAAATAGGGAGATAATATCTGCTCAATCCCAATATCATAGCCGACTTGTTAGGCATTTTCTGCATGTAGAATATCACATAGTTCTTTACTATGCTGTTGAATGGAATCGGAATATAGGAGTTCATCTTTTTGATGTTCTCGATGTATACCTCATCCGGAATGTCAGATGTGAAGTTCGCTGTCTCAAAGTCAATCTCATCTGTTATGTGTCTGCCTCCGATCTGTTTCTGTAGATACCATACACTTAATAAACTATCTGAATTGCAGCCCGGTACAACGTTTTTGTATAAGTCGTCATCAAGGAATCCGATTCCGGCGGCATTAACCGTATCCTCCGTAGTCGTAGTGTCGGAAAGCTCTATGCTCTCCTCAAGGATACAGCGTAATGAGTCCAAGGTCCTCCTAAGCTCTGCATTCTCTTTGATAAGTTCCTTCTTTGATTTCTTGTTCTGTCCGTTGGCGACGGATCCTGCAAGGCAAAACGCCGCAAGCAGTAATAAAACTGTTATCTTTCTGATAGTCATGATATTTATATTGGTCTATGTTTCTAAAATGTTATACACATCTGCACACCCGGTTTGGTGGATTGCAGAGATGCGTTGTTGAGTGTAAAACACCCTTTGCCTACAATCTCCGGTTGTACCAAAGTGGGCCTGACATTGAATGATATGTCGTCTGATACATCAAAATCCTTAAAGTGGGCGAAGACGTTGGCATCGATGATGTTCAATACGTAAATCATCAGCGTAGCCACTACAGAGTAATCTCTGTTGCGTCTGTATTGGTCTCTGTACCAGAGGATATTCTCTTGTGTGAGATTTCCTGTGTACTCTCCTTTATAGGCGTCCTGGTACATTTTCTTATATCTTTTGTATTGTTTCTGGTTGAATCCCCAGCAGTATCCGCTTATCGCGAATCCCGCATAATAGAGGGGAATATGCCAATAATCTCCATTGTAAGCCTGTCCGAGTCCTGGAAGGAGAGCGGAGTAGAGCGACGCTCTTGCCGGAAGGTGCGGTTCATAGCTCTTATATGATGCGGTCGCATCCAAAAGCTGTCCCCAATAAGCTCCTATCGCCCCGATTACGAATGCGTCCCTAAGATCCTTGGCGTTTTCACTGCCGTCCTTTTTCCATTTCATGTTGCTGACCACAGCGCCGCCGATACACCCTCCCAAAGCTCCGTAGACAATCGGAAGTTTCCAACTTTGTTTGTTGTAAATCTGACCTGTTCCCGGCAATATCATTGCTCCGAAAAACATATTGGAGACATTCATGGTATCCTTGTGCGCCAAGGCGTTGAAATATCTCTTTACCGTGAAGCGGTTTTTGTAGTAGGTCGTATCCGTCTCATAATAGCTTGTATCGGTCTGGTAGTTTGTTGTCGAACTCATGGTGCCGGAGGTTGTCCAATTGTTGTATTGGGCACGGCATACACCGGAAGTGCATACCATCCACACCATTGCGACGAGCATAACTGATTTTACCATTATATTTTTCACGGTCGGCATCACTACAAATTATGTTCCTTTAATTTCAAGAGAAACTCTTTCAACTCTTCATCGGATTTATAGCGAATGACAATCTCTCCCTTTCCTTTTGCCTTGCTTTTGATTGAAATCGGATTTTTGAAGAATTTGCCGAGGATGTCACCGACTTCCCTTTCGGATTCACTCGGGGCGGCGTTGACCTTTGGACTACGGACTGCTCCCGCACCTTTAGTATTAATGCTCTTGACAAGATTTTCAGTCTGTCGTACAGACAAATCTTCTTCGATGATTCTGTTGACAAGTTTGAGGACTGCGTTTTCGTTGTTTAGCGCAAGGAGCGCTTTTGCATGTCCCATTGAAATCTTTCCGCTTTTGACTATCAACTGAATCTCAGGCGGAAGTTTCAGCAGCCTGAGGAAGTTGGCGACTGTCGCCCTGTTTTTACCGACTCTTTGGGAAAGAGCTTCCTGAGTAAGGTCGCACTCATCCATCAGTCGTTGGAAGCTCAGAGAAACCTCTATAGGATCCAGGTCTTCTCTTTGGATGTTCTCTACAATCGCCATCTCAAGCATAGCGCTCTCATCCGCATCTTTGATGTATGCTGGAATCGTCTTTCGACCTGCGAGCCTGCTGGCCCTGAATCTGCGTTCCCCGCTGATTATCTGATATCTGCCGTTCTCTAACTTTTTTACGGTGATAGGCTGGATAATGCCGATAAGCCTTATCGAATCGGCCAACTCATCGATTTTCTCTTTTATGAACTCGGTACGCGGTTGGAAAGGGTTGGGAACAATATCCTCTAAAGGTATCTCACTGATGGCGGTCAACGGGGATGAGGAAATCCTGCGCTCGCGGAACTTCTGCTCTTCTTCATCGGCGGCGGAACTCAGCAACGCACTCAGTCCTTTGCCCAAACCTGTCTGGAATTTCTTTGCCATGTCAAAAAATATATAGTTGTGCATCCAACTGCGAAGGCCGGCACGCACCGAAAGTCATGTTATTTAAAATCAATTTACTGCGAATTCTTCGCTATTACCTCTTTTGCAAGGTTGAGGTAGTTGTTTGACCCATTGGAAAGGGCGTCGTATAATATCACAGGCTTGCCGTAGCTTGGCGCTTCGGAAAGTCTTACGTTTCTGCTGATTACCGTCTCAAAAACCATATCTCCGAAATGACGTTTCACATCCTCCGCAACCTGGTTGGCAAGTCTCAGACGGCTGTCGAACATCGTAAGAAGGAATCCTTCGATCGTGAGTTGAGGATTGAGCTTCTTCTGGACTATCTTTATGGTATTGAGCAACTTGCCGAGTCCCTCCAAGGCAAAGAACTCACTCTGTACCGGTATGATGACAGAGTCTGCCGCAACCAAAGCGTTGATAGTGATTGTCCCCAATGACGGTGAACAGTCTATGATGATATAATCGTATTCCTTATCCAATGTGGCAATCGCCTCTTTGAGTACACCGGCCCTGTTCTCCAATTCAATCATCTCGATCTCGGCACCGGCAAGGTTTATGTGTGACGGGGCGACTTCGAGGTTCTTGATTTCTGTCTGCAGCAATATATCTTTCAACTTCTCCTCTCCGATAAGCACTTCATATATTGTCTTTTTGTTCATCGAATCGGGGTCAAAATTCAAGCCTGAAGTTGCATTAGCCTGAGGGTCAGCATCTATGAGGAGGACACGCTTCTCCAATACAGCAAGGCTCGCAGCGAGGTTGATCGCCGTAGTAGTCTTGCCCACACCGCCTTTCTGATTTGCTATAGCTATAACTTTTCCCATTTTCCAATAAATGCTATTGGGCAAATTTAGGATTTTTATACCGTTTTCCATACCTTAGTTTTCTACTTTATTCAAAATGAATCCAGAGAGTTGGCTTGTCATAGTAAATCCCAAAGCGGGAAGTGGAAAAGGGCTGAAAGATTGGCCTAAAATATCCAATCAGATGTATAATGCCGGGCTTGTTTTCACTTGCGTATTCACCGAGCATAAGTATCATGCGATAGAACTCACCGTTCAGGGAGTTAACCGAGGCTTCCGTAATATCCTTGCGGTCGGCGGTGACGGTACAATCCACGAGGTTGTCAACGGACTGTTTATCCAGAAGGCCGTACCTACTACAGAGGTGAGCCTTGCGGTTATCCCGACTGGTACGGGAAACGACTGGATTAGAATGTACGGTATTTCCAAAACCTATTCTGAGGCGGTAAAGTCTTTAGTCCAAAAAAGGACCGTACTTCAGGATGTCGCGAAAGTAGAGTTCTTCGAGACAAGAGTGGCTCACACCAGATATATGGCGAATGTGGCCGGACTTGGATTTGACGCTATCGTCAATCTTAAATACAATATGCTCAAAGACAAGGGAAAATATGGCGGCAGACTCTATTTAGAAAGCACGCTTTCTACTTTTTTAAGGCATAGCTCATCTAAATTCTCTATCATTGCGGACGGCGAACTTTTTTACGAGGGACTGGTTTTTTCAGGGGCGGTAGGTATCGGACGATACAATGGAGGAGGTATGCTCCAGACACCGAATGCCTATGTGGATGACGGACTTATGGATCTCACGATTATCAAGCACATGTCTAAATTCCGTGTGGTCAAGGATTTCAAGCATCTTTTCTCAGGTGATATCTATTCTATCAACAAAGTGCTTTTCAAACAATGCAAGAGCCTGGAAATAAGGACCGAACCTGAAACAAGAATAGAAATTGACGGCGAGGCGGTAGGGGCATCCCCTTTCAAATTCACCCTTGTCCCGCACAGCATAAAAGTAGTTGTCGGTCAGACTTATAAAATCTAATATGGGTCGACGTTGATAATCAGATGTCTGCCTATGTTCATGGAGTTAAGGGCTTTTTTCATCGCCTCTTTATTTGCGCTCAGATTACGGTCTCTTGCGAATTTGACGCTGACGCAAAGCTGGTATTCGTCCCTTACCTTTTCGATATTCGGCTGAAACGGTCCTTTGATGTCGATGCAATGCATTGAATGTGAGTGTTTGAGAACTTTTACGACTTCGCCTGCCATATATCTTAATGACCTCATGTCTTTATCACGAAGAGTCAGATTTACCATCCTGACAAAAGGAGGGAACATGAATATGCTCCTTTCGCTCATAAGCGAGGCTTCTGCCGTTTCAAGAGCGTGCGCCCCGCTGTCTTCTCCGCTCTCACGACCTGTGTTATCAAATCCGTCGCATTCATCGTCTTTGGTGGTGTATCTCAGCTTAAGTTCTTGAATTATAGGGTGATTCTTTTGATTTGTCTGAATTATCAAAGTTCCCTGTTTCTCTCTTCTTCCACATCGTCCTATCAGTTGGTTAAAAAGTTGCAGCGCCCTTTCATCTGCCCTGAAATCGGGCAGTCCGAGTATAGTGTCCGCCTGAATTACCGCTACAAGAGTCAGATTCTTGAAATCGAAGCCTTTGCTTATCATCTGGGTTCCGACTAAGATTTGTGTCTTTCCCTCAGAAAATTCCTGGAGAACCTGCTCTGATACCCTTTTGCTTTGGGCGATGTCAGCGTCATATCTTGCGATTGAGTATTCAGGAAAAATACCTCTCAATTGCTCTTCAATTCTCTCTGTACCAGCCCCTTTAGGTGTTAAGGCCGAAGAGTGGCATTCGGGGCATTCCTCCGAGAACGTGACTCTGTATTCGCATTGATGACAGCGAAGAGTGTTGTCGAATTTATGATAGCTGAGCGGTATATTGCAATGCGGGCATTTCGGTATAGTTCCGCATTCATTGCATTGGACTATAGGGGAATACGAACGGATATTCCTGAAAATCATCACCTGTTCGCCCGTTTCTACAACTCTTTTTATTTCGTTAAGGAGCTGCTGTGAGAATTCACCGTTCATCTGCCGGCTTTTGCGTGTCCAGATAGTGTCGATGACTTTTATCTCCGGGGCGGGGGCATTGTAGTATTTTTCTGTCAGTTCAACTTTAGCGAACTTTCCTGTTTTGCAGTTGTAAAGACTCTCCAATGAGGGAGTTGCGCTACCTAAGACAACCTTTGCCTTGTGAATGGAGGCGAGAAACAGTGCGGCATCACGGCCGTTATAGCGTGGTGCAGGCTCCTCTTGCTTATAGCTTGCATCGTGCTCCTCGTCTATTATTATCAAGCCTAAGTTGTTGAATGGGAGAAAGATAGACGAACGTGTGCCGAGTATCACAAATGGTTCTGAGGTGGCAAGCAGCTCTCTGACAAGCTTTTTGGCAGGATTCCCTTGTGCATGATGGAAGGTCCTGAGGCGTTCTCCGAAATGCTCTTTAAGCCTGATTTCCAATTGCTTACTCATCGCTATTTCTGGAACCATGTATAGGACGCTTTTGCCTTCGGCGATGGTCTTTTTCGCAAGCGTGGCATATATCTCGGTTTTGCCGCTTCCGGTTATTCCATGTAAAAGAACGGGCTTGCTAACGATTTTATTTTCAATCTCATAAAGAGCCTTGTTCTGCGCTTCAGAAAGAGTTATCGAGTGTCTGGCTTTTTCGTCCGCTATTTTTTGCAGAATTTTATCGGGTGTGGTTCTTGATTTCACAGGCTCTTGCTGCAATACCGAATTCGGATAGGCTGCCTTGAATACCTCTCCGATCGTGCACATATAGTAGCTTGCGATGCTGTTCCAGAGCGATACTTCCTGAGGAGTTACTGGATGGAGGGATTCGATAGAAAGCAAAGGTTTATACTCTATCGTTTTCTGACCGCGGATTTTATTATCAGAATCCGATTTTCCCGAATTGTGAGTCATAGGGGGCTCAGAGGTTGTTCTGATGACGATTCCCTGATATGTCTTGTTGCCGAATTTGGCTTTGACCC
>CAMGTS010000074.1 GCA_946062035.1 uncultured Bacteroidales bacterium | reverse complement strand
AGGAGAAGGGTGTTAAGATTTATCTTCCTAAGACTGTCGTTTGCGCGGATAAATTTGACAATGATGCCAATACTCAGGTTTGTCCTTTGAAAGAAATTCCTGAAAACTGGGAAGGTATGGATGCTTCAGAGGAGTCAATCGCAGTTTGGTCTGAGGTAATTAAGGCTTCAAAGACAGTTCTTTGGAATGGTCCGGTCGGAGTATTCGAGATGCCAACATTCGCAAAGGGAACTCTTGCGATAGCAAAGGCTCTTGCAGAGGCTACAGAAAACGGTACATTTACCCTTGTAGGTGGCGGTGACTCTGTGGCTGCCGTAAATCAGATGGGATATGCAAAGAAAGTAAGCTATGTTTCTACCGGTGGTGGAGCAATGCTCGAATATCTTGAGGGCAAGGAACTTCCGGGTATCGCTGCTATTAGAGAATAAGCTCGTGAAAAATTAAGCAGATTATTCTGCATCAAAAAGGGAAGGTTGACTGGCTTTCCCTTTTTTATTTCAAATTTTTAGGAAGATGCCGTTTGATATCCATCCTTTCGTGAAGGATACGCACAATCAGAATGTTTCCGGTTGCAAGATGCTTGTAAAAAATGATATGATGCCCCGCTTTGATTCCATACAAATCCTGCATTATTTCATCATACGGCCTTGAAGGAAATATTGTAGAAGACAGTGTCTTACGGCAAAATGAGATGAGTGCTTCATAATACTCATCAGCTTGTCTTTCAGACCATGTTTTAAGAGTATAGTTCCAAATAGAGGTTAAATCCTCTATTGCCTTATTGGTAAACTTGAGTTTAGCCATTGACAACCGATTTCTTCAGCTTTTTCAGATGGGATATCGGATCGAAATCTTCTGCGATTCCACTATTCAGGCCCTCATTAATGGCTGATTTAAGAGCAACTATTTGGCCCTCATTTTCTTCCAACAAGCGAAGTCCGGCTCGGATAACTTCGCTGGCGTTGTTATACCGTCCGTTTGATATTTGCACTTTGATATAATCTTCAAAGTAAGAGCCGAGTGCGACTGATGTTGTTTTCATGACATATTAATTTTTGCAAAGTTACCAATATTTGGTAATTCATCGGTACAAATATGGTATATGTCGAAATAAACCGGTCGGTAGCGAATTTTAAATATTTCCGAATCAATGAAACAATATGGGGATATGTCTGATTGTTAACAATTTAGTTGGTGTGAAACAAAAGCGAGACAGCAAATTAATTAGAATGACATTGCCTAATCTATAGTTTCTTCTTTCGGAAAAATAGAGTCTGCCCATTTAGGAAGCTCATCGACATAGCGTTTTGCGAGTTCGCCATCACTTAAACGGAATAAAAGCCTTGCCTCCGTGTTTTCAATCGAGTTGTCATATACATACAACCGGTCAACAATGGATGCGACTACCTTGCAGTTTGCAATAGATTTATCGTAACGAGATATGATTTTTGGAATAGGTACATCATGACCACCATTTAAAACGCGTTGAGCTACTCGCTTTGCGTTTATTGTTGGAGATTCAGTAGAAACGAAAAACAACCGGATAAAAAAGCCGGCTTCCTTAGCTCTGATTATATAATCAACCTTATCGCCTGCCGACATCACAGTTTCAAAGATATGGCTCTTGCGTTCAGCAAGGCATCTTTCGCGCCATTCATTACAATAGTTGGCGGCTTTTATAACAGATTCCTGATTGTTCCAATCACCGAAAACATCGCGAGCAACATTGTCAGGATTGATGTATTCTGAATCCTCCAACCATTCGTGGTGTAGAATTTTCAAAGTCACGGAAGTTTTGCCTGACCCGTTGGGTCCGGCAATAACAATCAAAACAGGACGATGTTCATTTGCCGCCATTCTTTATTCTCTTAATGGTATCGCCCCATTTCTCTTGAGCAGCCTGAGTCTCATTCTCAATCCCGTCAGCCACACGCTTGGCCGCCCGATAAGCGCTTTTGCGGGCATCCTCCGCAACCTCACGCATTATTTGAGCCATACGCTCTTCTCCCGGCTCCTCCATTGAGGTAAGCCTATACATGTTCATCTGCTCTTCCGACATAGTAAGACCTATTTATCCAACGCTAAATTAATAAAAAAGTCTAGACCAACTTTGTTTTCTGATATAATCATTATTGGCGCAGTTTGTAGTGAGCATCATACAATCTCTCAGTACAAATACTATTTGTATCGAAATAAAACAAAGAAGGCCGATAATCATTTGATTACCGGCCTTCTTTGTGCCCAGGACAAGAGTCGAACCTGCACACCATTTCTGGCACTACCCCCTCAAAGTAGCGTGTCTACCATTCCACCACCTGGGCAATTGAGGTTGCAAATATAATATCTTTTTGATAAAAATAGACTTTTGGGGAGATATTTTGTGAAAACGCCTGCCGGTAATGCTGTTGTGTGGGTAATATGAAGTGTGTCTGCGATATTGCCGGCCGTGAAGCCATGTCGGTCAGCTTTGCCGTCAGGCGATGCTATCCGGGCCGCTGAGACGGATGATCTCTGTGCAATAGTCCAATATCAGTTCCCGGTGCGTAATGAAAATCATCGTCTTTTCAGGGTAGCTCTCCATAAGCCGTTGTATAAGAACTTTCTCCGTCTCTATGTCGAGTGAAGAGCTTAATTCGTCCAAAAGCAGAATGCTTCCGGGACGCAGAAGACCTCTTGCAATCGCTATCCTCTGTGCCTGTCCCTCGCTTAGACCGGCTCCGCCTTCACCCGTAGGAGTATCAAGGCCTTCAGGCAGTTCAAAGACAAAATCGGCGACAGCTGTATGTAACGCTCTTTTCATCTGCTCTTCTGTTGCGGAGGCGTTGCCCATAAGCAAGTTTTCCCGAACCGTACCGCTCAAAAGCGAATTTCCCTGAGGAACGTATGCAAAAAAACGTCTCGTTTTAGGACTCACAATCTCTTCTTTATCAGATGTATATACCTTAATTTCACCTTTCTCTGGCGTTAACAGAGCGAGCATCAGGCGGATTGTCGTGCTTTTTCCCGCTCCGGTTTCACCGACTATCGCTATCCTTTCGCCGAGCTTGAAATCGTATGAAAATTTATTGAGGATTAGCCTGTTACCATCTGGGTATTTAAATGATACATTGTCGAATCTCACTCCTGCCGCAGGAACTTTCTGAATACGGGAATTATTATCGGCTTCTGTGTGTTCTTCGATAGAAGAAGGGGCAGCCTCCAATTCTTTCAATCTGTCAACCGAAGCCATTGTGTGTATCACGTTAGGAATATATCGGCTAAGCTCCAATGTGGGGCGTTGCAACTGATTGACAAGCTGTAGGAATGCGGTCATCATTCCGAAAGAAATGAATCCGCTTTTCAGATTAAATATAGACCAGATGAAAACGACAAGGTAACCGCCTGTAAATCCGATGTTTATCATAGAACGGGCTATCAGGCTTATGCGGGTTCTTTTTTTCGTGCGGTTATATAGTTCATCCTGTTCCCCTTTGAGTTTGCCAAGGGTTTCGCCGCCCTTTTCCAAGGATTGTATCAGTGTCCTGTGTTGCAGGCTTTCTTGAATGATGCTCTGCACCCTGCCGTCACTCTCACGAATCCCTTTTGTCATCATTCTGATTTTATAAAGAAATGATTTACTGATGATTGCGAATATCGGAAGAATAAAGACAACACAAAGTGCTATGGTAAGGTTCATCGTGCAGAGGAAAACAAATGCAGCAATGAGGTTAAGAAGGGAGATTATGATTTCCGGAAGCGAGCTTGTAATGAGTTCAGATACAAGCCTCACATCTTCTTCAAGGCGGTTTGTCACATCACCTGTGTGCAATGAGTCTTTTCCGTTCCAACGGGCGTAGAGAAGTTCGGAGAAAACTCTGTGTTTCAATGAGTTCTTAAGCCTGATCTCCGAAGTGGTTGTAATCCACGACTTGTAGATGTTGCAAGTAATCTGGACAGCCATAAGGACGACAAGCAGTGCGCAAAAGCCCCACAGTCCGGTTTCTTTTTGCGGAGTATGGCCGCTTGCCATATCAATAAGAAGTTTGCTGACATATATAAAAGAAAGGCCTGCCGCTATTCTTGTAACGCCAAGTATGCAGTTTAAGGCTATTCTTCCCCTTATACCCTTAGAGCACAGCCAGAGCCATCCTATGATATTGTTCTTCACGGTTTTATCGTATGTCGATTACTCTAATATGCCGGCTTTGGAAAGCTGTCTGAACAATTCGGTAACATCTTTTTCCGCTACCTCCCTCTCCACCTCGTAGTTTTCAAGCAGCACATTTACGGCATCTTCTGTTGAAAAATCTTTGTCTTTCAAGTTGTTCCAAATGATTACCGCCGTCTGGTTCAGAATGATGAGCTTGTTGAAATCTATCTGCTCGATACCCTCTCCGACAAGAGTGTTTTCACCTCCGATAGTTCTCAGTACAAATCCTTTCTTGAATTTCATATTGCGTAGATTTTGTTTTTACTGTCGTTTTTTTGTTCGGAAATCTGTATTACCGCATTGTGGCGGAGCTTTTACCGAAGTGCTGTATGTTGCTTTTCAGACCTGGTGTGCGTCTGTAAGCCGCCATCAGCCAGCGTCTTATGGGATTGAGAAAGACCCACGTCCCTTGTTTCAGCGCTTCGAACCCTTTATATGGGTTGATTTCTTTTCCGTTCCTGACTACACTTTCAGCTCTGGCGACTATATCCTCGGTTCTGCAGTGCTCGTATGCCTTTTTTCCGGAGTTGCCGTCTCCTCTGAGAGTAACGTTCCTGAACTTGGACTGTGACTCCTGTTTAGGCTGACAATCTATCCTGACTATTCTGTGGAGAACGAACACCCTCTTGGATATCTCGGCAAGTACAATGTCTCCCTTTTTATAAGTGTCTTTTTTGCAAAGTGTTACGCTGTCTCTTCCTCCGACGATGAACGGGAGCATGCTATTGCCGTTTACTTTCAGCGACACCTTTTTACCCTCATTTATAAGAATTTTCACATCGCTGAAAAGCAGGTCGTTGCGGATAGATATTTTCTTGCACACCTCACCCGTCAAAGCTTCGAAACTTACTCTTGCGGCATCCGCATCAGGAAGACAATCAAGTGCGTATGTCGGGACTTTTGATATGAGAGAGTTTACGGTCGCATTCAGGTTATCGCTTGTGGAGCGTTCCCATCTGAGATTTGAAAGCGTAGGGATAATCGCGGCATAGGATTGAATAGTCCCCAACTTTTTGATCTTGTTGACAGGTGCTTGCGAGAGCTTTACAAAACCACCGATAACCGCCTTATCGTTTTTATAGCATGGGGTTTTTCCGCTCCAGGGAGTTCCGAACACATACGGGATACCCGCCTCATTTTCTCTTAACGCAGGGTTATCATCGTTGAGAAGCTCGCATCCGTCTATGTTGTTGAGCCATAGGCGACTATGAGTGCTCTTTCCGGTTCCGCTCTTTCCCAAAAACAGAAATCCTTTCCCGTTTCTTTTTATTACCGACGCATGTTGGAGTAAAACACCTTTTTGCGCTCCTGCGTATGCGAACATCATCATCAACGCATTGTTCAATCCGAAAAGTCTTACAGGCTGCGCACCCTTGGTGATTAGCCGACCGTTGGTGAACCCGTCTCTTGCAATGAGCAGACAAAATTGGTTGGCTTTACCGGGAAGTGTAAAAAGTATATCGTAATTAACTCTGTTACCTGAATTAGCTTCTTCGGGTGAAGCCAGCTGGCCGTTCTGTCTGATTGTATCCGCAAGAAGTATCGGCTTATAAAAGACAATTCTTTTGTCAGGCTCATCGAAATCCGCTATAACAGTTTGATTCTTAAGGTTTTCGTGTTGTGGGCAGCTTTCCGTGAGCGGTGTGTCTACGGTCAACGAGAAGAAGGGCGTGTCTGTAAGTGTGTGACATTCAAAAGGCTCGTAATTCTCCATCTTTTCTGACAGAGGGTCGTTGGTATCGAAAACCACTTCAAATATCAACTCGGCTACCTTATAGTGCTTTTTGATTGTCATGCGTCAACATCTCCGTTCCGACTGTTTCAATCGGAAAACTATGGATTCGCTAAGGTAGTCAATATTTTGCGATGTACGCCTTATACCAGGCAAATACCTGCCGCAGCGCATCTCTCTCTTTGGTCCTGGGGCCAAATGCTCGCCTGAATTTCGCCGATATGTGCCTTTTTCAGGTAAATCATGCAAAGTCTGCTCTGTCCTATACCGCCACCGATGCTGAGTGGCAGCGACCCCTCCATAAGACGCTTGTGGAAATACAAATTGAGCCTGTCCTCTTTTCCTGACTCTTTCAATTGTCTTAAAAGGGCGGTTTTATCGACCCTGATTCCCATTGATGAGATTTCTACGGCGTGCCCGAGAACATCGTACCATACAAGCAGGTCACCATTCAACCCCTCCTTGCCAAGCTCGGAAACAGTCGAGTAGTCGTCGTAGTCGGGCGCACGCATATCGTGAGGTTTCCCGTCACCGAGTTTGCCACCGATTCCGATGATAAAAACAGCTCCGTACTTTTTACAGATTTCATCC
>CAMGTS010000073.1 GCA_946062035.1 uncultured Bacteroidales bacterium | reverse complement strand
AAGCCCGTCAGGAAGCCGGACAGGATAATAACTCTCATTCCGAGGGTGCATTTACCCAGGCTGCACCAAACATTATGGATGATAAGGTTCAAAGCAGCGTTGAAGACGAGCAGCCTGCTATATACAAGACACCTGCACCTGTGAACCGTCAACATAATAAAACCCCACAGGTTGTACCGTCTCAGCAGAATGCGCCGCAGGGAGCGCAACAATATGGGCAGACACAGCAGTACGGACAGCAAGTGCAGCAGTCTCAGCCCCAACCTCAACCTCAATATCAGTCTCAGCAATCCGCTCAACCTCAGCAGTCTGCCGCACAGTCTATGCCGCAGGTGGGTCAGCACGAGATGCAGAGGGCTCCTAAGATTGAGTTCGAAGGGGTAGTGAAAGCCACAGGCGTTTTAGAGATTATGCCTGACGGTTACGGATTCCTCCGCTCTTCGGATTACAACTATCTGAACTCGCCGGATGATATTTATGTGTCTCAGTCACAGATAAAACTTTTCGGCCTCAAGACAGGCGATACTGTTTTCGGTGAAATCAGACCTCCTCGTGAGGGCGACAAGTATTTTCCTCTTGTCAAGGTTGATTCCGTAAACGGCTGTACTCCTGAGTTTATCAGAGACAGAGTCCCGTTCGATTTCCTAACTCCGCTTTTCCCGCAGGAGAAGTTCAATCTTCTTGGCAACGGCCATAACAACATTTCATGTAGAGTCGTGGAGATGTTCGCTCCGATAGGAAAGGGGCAGAGAGGCCTGATAGTCGCTCAGCCTAAGACCGGTAAGACGGTGCTGCTCAAAGAGATAGCGAATGCGATCGCAGACAATCACCCCGAGGTTTATCTTATAGTCCTTCTCATCGACGAACGTCCTGAGGAGGTGACAGATATGGCCCGCAGCGTGAAAGCGGAGGTAATCGCCTCCACTTTTGACGAGCCGGCGGAGCGTCATGTTAAAGTCGCCAACATAGTTCTCGAAAAGGCGAAGAGAATGGTGGAATGTAATCATGATGTTGTGATTCTGTTGGATTCTATCACACGTCTTGCCCGTGCATACAATACTGTTCAGCCTGCAAGCGGCAAGGTGTTGAGCGGTGGTGTCGACGCTAACGCTCTTCAGAAGCCTAAGAGATTCTTCGGTGCGGCGAGAAATGTCGAGAACGGTGGTTCGCTTACGATTATCGCTACCGCTCTTACGGAAACAGGCTCTAAGATGGACGATGTGATCTTTGAGGAGTTCAAAGGTACGGGTAATATGGAGCTCCAGCTCGACCGCAAACTTGCGAACAAGCGAGTATTCCCTGCGGTTGATGTTACGCTCTCGTCTACCCGTCGTGACGATCTCCTTCTTAGTCAGGAAGTTCTCAACAGGACATGGCTTTTGAGGAATCATCTCTCTGATATGAATAGTGTCGAGGCTATGGAATTCATGAAGAGCCGTCTTGAGAAGACCCGTTCCAATGAAGAGTTTTTTATCTCGATGAACGGAGATTCTCTTCAATAAGCCTGATTGTCGGCTGGCGGGAACTGTCAGATCGTCCTTGAATTTCAGGACTGAGGATTTGGTCTGGTATCTTCCTGCCTGCAATCAGTATACCTCTATCTTGTCAGATATTGTTGACGCCCTGCCATCGAGCGGCAAAACCATTCCATGTTATTGGAGTTCTACCGCTGTTGCAGGGGGCATTGATTCTTATACGGGAAGTTCCGCTTCGCAGAAGAAAACTAATGTTCACTACGTGCGTGTCTGCCGCAAGTGATTCGCTAAGCTTTGACCGCTATGGCATCGGCCTCGATCAAAGCTCCCTTCGGGAGTGCCGCGGCCTGAAACGCTACTCTTGCAGGGTACGGCTCGCTGAAAAACTCTGTGTACACTTCGTTGAGAGCGGCGAAATTTGCGAGATCCTGAAGATAGACCGTAACCTTTACTACATCTGACATAGCGAAACCGCCATCCTCAAGAATATTCTTAAGATTTCTGAATGACTGAGCCGCCTGAGCCTTGAACTCCGCCGGCATTTCGCCTGTAGCCGGGTCAATAGGAAGCTGTCCTGAAACATAAATCGTATTGTCTGCGATAATCGCCTGACTGTAAGTGCCTATGGCTTTAGGGGCCTTAGGACTTGCCACTGTTTTTTTCATGGTATAGATATTATGTGTTTATAAATTGTTATTTGTTTTTACGAACTCTTTTGTAAACCCTTCCATCCTTATACGGCCACTCTTCTCAGTTCTGTAATTACCTCTATAGCAAAACCTTAATGCAATGAAACTGTCTATAGCGTTGAGAGCATCATCGCACACATTCCGGCGGTAAAGGCTATTGCCGCACATATAATCTTCGCACACAGCCAGTTCTTTTTGCTCTCGGCCAAAAGAGGAAGCGAGACGTGCCCCTGCTGTGAGACCGAGCTTGCAAGCAGGACATAAAACGGCAGTGCTCCGCTTGCGCACAATACCACGAATATCAGATGCGGTCCGGATTCGGGAATAAGTCCGATCAAGGCGGCGAGCAGAATGACCGCCGGCATGTAATCGCTTATATACCTGCTGACATCAAGATTGACAGTGATAATCTTGCAGACAATGAGTGCTACAAATGTCCATAAGAAAATCATTATCAGGTGCTTCTTAATTATATGACTCCAGATATGCTCTTTGATGAAGTGCTCCTTCGCTGTTGCGGTCATCAGCAGAGTGAATATCGACACTATACCGAAAATATAATTAAGCCATTGCTCCCTGAAAATATTGATGTTTCCGCTCCTTTCCGATTCGTGTGAGTGCTCTTCTAAAATTCCTGTAAACAAGGCTGCTATAAAGAGTATGATACCTATAAGCAATATTATCCTCTCTTTGCTCGGGGTCCGCAATACTGCATAGGAACTTCCTTTGAAAATCGAAGGGACGCAGTCGGTTTCCTTCTCGTGAATCTCATATTGGGTAGAGCAAAGACCGTGATTGGAATCATGCGGTGTTTCCGCCTTTTTTTTTGCCAACGCATTTCTTGCCGCTTCCACTACGAACCCAGTAACAATCGCGATGATAATCAGCGTTCCAATGAGCCGTAGATATGTCAGGGGCATTGTTCCGATGATCGCAAAAGACTCGTCGCCTAATGAGCAAATCATCGCGGAGCATAATGCGCCAAAGCAAAGGATACCATGAGTGTACAGGCTCACGGCGGCAAACCCTCCGATGCAGCCTGGAATGATTCCGAGAACACAGGCTAAAGCGATCTGCTTTACCTTTGATACTTTGAGGTTTGCAAGGTAGCGCCCCTTATTTTCAATATTCAGATACTCTATAAGAAGCATCAGCGTGATAACCAGACATGTTATCAGCGCACCGTTTTTCAACGCTTCCCAAACTATCTCAGCTATTTCTTCCAATTTCCCGACGCTTAAAGGCTATTTTGAGGACCGTCCCTTATCGCGCTCTTCCTCGTAGATGTCGAGAAGGCTTTCCGCCGCCATAAAAGAGTCGACATTGCCTGAAAGGACCTGATTCTCATACTTTTTCAACGCCTTATCCACGACAGGGTTGTCATAGAAGTCGTTGCGTAGTGATTCGTTTATAGTCTCATACATCCAGTACTTGGCCTGCTGACGGCGTTTGAAGTCGTAATATCCGTTGCCTTTTACAAGTTTGAAGTAGTCCTCGATTATCTTAAGAATTTCAGGAAGTCCTTTCTTGGTTACAGCAGAGGATGTCACGGCTGTAGGAATCCATCCGCTGTCGGTTGGAGGAAAGAGGTGCAATGCGTTGGCATATAGAGCTTTCGCCCCTTCAGCCTTGTCCTCGTTGCTTCCATCGGCCTTGGTTATGGCAATCAGGTCGCTCATCTCCATAATACCCCTTTTGATTCCTTGAAGATCGTCTCCCGCTCCCGAAAGCATCAATAGTAGGAAAAAGTCGCTCATCGAGTGGACTGCGATCTCGCTCTGACCGACTCCCACGGTCTCGATGAATACCACATCATATCCTGCCGCTTCACAAAGGATAATTGACTCTCTTGTCTTTCTTGTCACACCCCCCAATGACCCTGCGCTTGGCGAGGGCCTGATGAATGCGTTAGGGTCTGTCGTCAGGGTCTCCATCCTTGTCTTGTCACCGAGAATGCTGCCGTTGCTCCTTTCACTTGACGGATCTATCGCAAGGACCGCAAGTTTGTGCCCCGAACCGGTGATATATCCTCCGAAAGCCTCGATAAACGTACTTTTACCTGCACCAGGTACTCCCGTGATACCGATACGCATCGTGCGGATCTTACTTTTTACAATTTTCTCCTGACAACCGATGATTATCTCTCTTGCGATTGCACGGTGAGCGGGGAGGTTGCTCTCTACAATAGTAATCGCCTTGCCGAGGATTGAGCGGTCTCCTGCAAAGATTCCTTTCAGATATTCCTTAGCGGTAAGGACCGACGGTTTTTTCTTGTAAAAGTTCTTGATATATGGATTGACGGTAGGCGGCTGCGCTACTCCGTCATTCACAACCAACGCTGTATCGTGTTGTCCATCGCACTTCGGCGGCCAATCTTCTGTTGTTACGCTCATAACTGAATCTTTTTATGTGTTCTGTATGATTTGTCCCAAATTTATCAAATTTCCTGAAGTCTGCCCTATATGACGCGGCGGTTTCACCATATTGCCGCAGCCTTTCCGCATTGCGGCCTATTGTACTATTCCGGTGATGAAAAGGTTTACTAATGGTCTTTCCGGAGAATTCGTGATCAATGTGAGAGTGAATACTTCTTCGCTGTTTCTGACTTTCGGATTGACAGTCACCTCTATAGAGAATTTATTGCCGGCAGGGACATATCCCGGGCATTTGACGTTCATCGAAGCTCCGTTCGTCTCAACCTTGTATATTCTCAGCCCTTTCTTGCCGGGATTGTTCAGATTGAATTTCACCGATACTTTTTTGCCGACTGAGGTCCTGCCGAAATCGACGGTGCTCCTGTCTGCGTAAATCTGTGGAGATGAATCGATTTCCTCTTTGCTCAGAGTGGTGTATGGTGTGAGGATAACGCTTTCGATAACAAACTTGTCCGGCACTTCCACTCCATTGCATACAAAAGACGCTGAGTGTCGTGTCCTGCCCCAACTCTCATTCGCCTTAGTATCTATCGTGTATGAAATAGTCGCGCTTTCGCCTGGTTCTATGACCTTTGGATTTATGCTGATTTTCAGACCGGCGGAAACTTTGTCGAATTTAACGCTGACTTTTTGGGACGAG
Source organism: uncultured Bacteroidales bacterium (assembly GCA_946062035.1). Lineage (GTDB taxonomy): Bacteria > Bacteroidota > Bacteroidia > Bacteroidales > UBA932 > Egerieousia. The sequence goes on along the minus strand of CAMGTS010000073.1, from coordinate 1,304 downwards.
AGATTGACGATGTTCTCGCTGTTTGATTTTGACAGTCCTTGCTCGATTTGCCCTCCGTTTTGCACGGCGCTTCTCATCCCTAAAGGTCCGAACTTGGCGGGAAACATCTCGGCAAGGGACTTGCCTTTTTCGTAAACTACTCCCGTAATTCTCAGAAGTACAGGCTTTGCGGATGACGAGACATATACCGTAAGGCTCTTGTCGAACGGGTATGCTCCTTGGTCGTTCATATATGTAACCTTTATCTTGCCGCTCTTACCAGGCATGATCGGCGCTTTGGACCAATCCGGAACAGAACAACCGCAGGATGATAGTATATTGTTGATTACCACAGGTTTATCCGATATGTTAGTGTAAGAGAACTCGCACTCTTGAGGGCCTGCGTCAATAGATATCCTACCGAAGTTATGGGTTACCTTATCGAATTTCAAAGAGACTTTATGCCCCGTCTGGGCATAAGCTCTATCTATGCTGAATGCACTGATGATAAAGATTATACAGAGTAAAACGGCCGTGTTTCTTCTAAATGTGTTCATACTTTGAATTTGTGTAATGTCGCCTATATGCGCATCCGTGCAAAAATAGTGCAAGTTTTTGATAGATACTCGAATTGTCCATCTATTTGGCCGGCGACTAATTTCTCCTGACTTTTACTATCTTGCTCGCTGTTGTGGCTGAACAGTTTGTGACAATACATTAACATAATTCATTATGAAAAATCTGAAAAATGCGTTAATCCTTACATTCTGCACTTGTGCGGCGTTTTTGCTCGCTTCTTGCGGCGCTAAGGATTACGAGACCGTAAAGGGCGATCCTACGAATACAAGGATATATACCCTTGACAACGGACTGAAAGTTTACCTTTCTGTAACAAAAAAAGAACCGAGAATCCAGACCTATATAGCTGTGAGAACCGGCAGTAAAAACGATCCGCACGAGACGACCGGCCTCTCTCACTACCTGGAGCACCTTATGTTTAAGGGCACCACTAATTTCGGTACTGTCAATTATGAGGCGGAAAAACCTTTATTGGACAGCATCGAAGCAGCATATGAGAAATACAGGACCCTTACCGATCCTGAGGAGAGAAAGGCGCAGTACGCCTACATCGACTCGCTTTCGTATGCCGCTTCCGGATATTTCGTAGCTAACGAGTATGATAAGATGATGGCTGCGATGGGAGCGGAGGGATCAAACGCTTTCACCTCTTTTGATGAGACTGTCTATACAGAAGACATTCCTTCAAACCAGGTCGAGGCTTGGGCGAAACTTCAGTCCGACAGATTCAAGAATCCTGTAATCAG
>CAMGTS010000072.1 GCA_946062035.1 uncultured Bacteroidales bacterium | reverse complement strand
ATAAGCCAATATGTACCGTAAAAACCAAGTTTTAGGCCGTTTTTGCCCTGCACAGAACCCGGATAGCAGATTTATTTAATTTTGTAATTGTCTGATATTCAGTATTATGCAGAGCAAAAACAGCTTAAAACTATGTAGTCCCCTTAGGTATACTTGGTTTTTGAACCTGTGCCATTTTAGTCTCTTATTTGATCTATATCATAAACTCGCTATTCCTCAGCACAATACAAGCATTTCGTATCCGCCTCGGCGCAGTTTACCTGATTTTGCTTTTAATATACTTATCAATGGCTGCGGCGGCTTTGCGCCCTTCACCCATCGCCATAATGACGGTCGCCGCTCCGGTTACGATATCTCCACCCGCAAAAACTCCCGGACGGGTTGTCTCCGTGTTTTCGTTGACAATCAATCTCCCACGGTCATCAGTCTCCAGACCTTCCGTAGTACGGGCGATTATCGAATTGATTCTTGTGCCGAGAGCGACTATAACGCCGTCAGTTTCTATCTCATAATCAGAACCTTCAACTGCTACAGGCTTGCGTCTGCCGCTCGAATCAGGCTCTCCCAGCTCCATTTTCACACATTTCACCGCTCTTACGTTTCCCGCCTCATCACCTATGATCTCCACAGGGTCGGAAAGAAACTCGAACTTTATCCCCTCCTGCATGGCGTGTTCCACCTCTTCCGCTCTTGCGGGAAGTTCCTTCTCAGAGCGTCTGTACACGATTGTAACTTCCGAACCCAATCTAAGGGCGGTTCTTGCGGCATCCATCGCTACATTTCCGCCGCCGACAACTATCATCTTCCCGCCGATGAATATGGGTGTATCTGATTCGGGGTCAAACGCCCTCATCAAATTGTTCCTTGTAAGGAATTCATTTGCGGAAAAAACGCCGTTGAGGTTCTCTCCTGGAATGTTCAGGAACATCGGAAGCCCCGCACCTGTCCCTATAAACACAGCTTCGAATCCCTCTTCTTCCATAAGTTGGTCAATAGACACCGAGCCGGCGACAAGGACATCCGTCTCTATCTTTATCCCCATTTCCGAAAGGTTCGCAAGTTCCTTATCCACAACCTTCCGCTTTGGCAGACGGAATTCCGGAATTCCATAAGTCAATACCCCGCCAGCCTTATGAAGACTTTCGAATATAGTTACATCGTATCCGAATTTCGCAAGGTCAGAAGCGCACGAAAGCCCGCTCGGTCCGCTGCCTACAACGGCGACTTTTATCCCGTTTTTAGGAGCAGTTCCAATGAACTTAACGCCATGTTCTCTGTTGTAATCAGCGACAAAGCGTTCAAGCTTGCCTATGGCGACAGGCTCTCCCTTTACCCCCAAGATACATGAACCCTCACATTGAGTCTCCTGAGGGCACACTCTCCCACAAATCGCAGGTAATGAGCTGTCTATAGAAATAACTTTATAGGCTTCCTTATAGTTTTTATTCAAAAGCTCGCTTATGAAGGCCGGGATTTTGATATTCACCGGACAAGCCGCCATACAACGAGGGTTCTTGCAATTAAGACATCTGCTTGCCTCAAGTACAGCTTCCTCTTCAGAATAGCCATAGCATACCTCGTCAAAGTTTTTAGCCCTGATTTTAGCGTCTTGCTCCCTTACCGGGACTCTCGGGATTTTATTTGCCATACAACCTCCTACTTTTTAACACAACAATCAAGACCCGCTTTTTTATCGGCCTCCTGCTCCTGACTAAAGTATAGCCTCTGACGACGCAAAGCCTCATCGAAGTCGACCAAATGAGCGTCGAATTCAGGACCGTCGACACATGCGAATTTCGTCTTATCTCCAACCTTGATTCTGCAAGCCCCGCACATACCAGTTCCGTCTACCATCAACGTGTTGATACTTACCATCATAGGCAAGTCGTATTTTTTGGCGGTAAGAGCGGCGAACTTCATCATTATCATCGGACCGATCGCAACAGTATGCGTATATCGCTTCCCCTCCGACATAAGTTTGTCAAGCATTGCCGTCACGTTTCCTTTGAATCCCTCAGAACCGTCATCGGTGCATACATACAGATTATCGCAAACCGCTGAAAGTTTATCTTTGAGGATTATCAGCCCTTTATTCCTCGCTCCGAGCACGATATCTACCTTCGCACCTCTTTTATGCAGATACTCCGCCTCAGGAAAGACCGGAGCTGTCCCGACACCACCCGCAATGAAGAGATAACGCACCTCTTTCAGTTGCTCTGCGGTATAGCGGACAATCTCGGACGGCTGGCCAAGAGGGCCTAAAACATCCAAGAAAGCGTCACCGACATTCATACGGCATATCTTGTCCGTCGTTACTCCGACAATCTGGACTACTATGCTTATAAGTCCTTTTTCAGGTTCGATATCACAAATTGTCAGCGGCACTCTTTCACCGTTTTCGGTAGCACGGACTATTAGAAACTGCCCTGGCTTTGCGGCCTTGGCGACCCGCTCCGCCTCAACTTCCATATGGAAAATAAGAGGCGTGAGCTGTACCTTTTTCGTTATTCTGAACATAAATCCTTAAACGACTTGAACTGGTAACCTTTCCCCTTGAGGTACACGATTATATCTCTTAGATTGTTATACAAACGCTCCGCCTCAGGTCTTGACTCCTCCACTCCCGGATGCATCAGAATTATAGCGCCATTCAAAGTGTTCTTTTCCTCGAACTTGTATAGGGCGTTGATCAGCGTCTTGGCATCCTTGTATGATTTCATTGACGGGATCGTGTAATCTGCGGGAGTAGCGGTGCCGGGCGTATAGTTTATCACCTTATAACCTGCTCTTTCCAAAGTATTTACAGATTCAATATTGTAATGCTCGTAAGGAGGGAGGAACCATTTCGAATCTTTCTGTGAAACCCCGAACTTTTCAAGTTCCTTGGCATTATTACGTATATCCGCAAGAATGCTGTCAGAACTTACCAACATCGTATTTCTGTCGCCATCCCAAGGGGCGTACAAAAGATGCCTGTCAGAGTGGCCGCTTACGTAGTTCCCCTCTTTTATAATCTTCTCTATCAAGTTTTTATGCTCAGGCATTCTAAGGGCGTTGCCAGTAAAGAAGAATGAGCCTTTCACCTTCTCTTTCTTCAAGGTCTGAAGAACTTTCTCACCGCCATTGAACATACTGTCAGCCGAGAAAATCAGATAGATTTCCTTTTTACTTTCGTCCAATCTCCTGATCGCTCCGTTGTCATCCTTTGTATAATTTTCCTCACCGGCCGCACCGAACTCTTTCTTCTGTCTGTTACCCTCCTGTTCCAATGACGCAAAATAATAAGTAAGGCCCGCAGTACCATCCATCGTCGGTTCATTAGTCGCATAATCCCCTATATCATTGTGATATACGGCTATTCCCTGATTTAGGAGCGGAGTCTCATCCGGACGACGCATACCGCTGCCCGCTCTTGATGAAAATATGAACTTATATACAGGACCATCGACAAGGCCGCCTGTAACTTCTCTGCCTTCCAATGTAAATACCGAATGAGGATCAGTAGGGATAAGACCGCCTTTCGGATACCCGATAATCATAGATCTGCCCCAAGGGTTGCAACCGAGAAGCCAGTCTCTCATCGCCGCCTCCATTTCTACATAGGCGGAATCTCCTGACGCTCTTCTGTAAAGTTCAGCATGAGTAACCGCAGCGGATGTAAGGTTATTTGAACACCAGAGATAAGGGACTCCATGCATAAAAGGATCGTCCGCCGCACGGTCTCTCAAATCCTGCAGTCCCTCTTTCATGAACTCTCTGTATTTCAGAGCCAAAGTACTGTCTGAATCAGATGCGAGAAGATAGTGGCCGAGGTTTACGAACGGGTAGAACTGATAGTGTCTTCCCCTGCCAAGTTCCATCCACGGGCTTACAGGCTCCTGCTCTCCATAGTAATCAGCATCAGCCTTAGACGCAGGAAGTTTTGTCACCTGATAAAGAGTCGCAGCCGCAAGCTCGACGTCGTCTACCCATGTATCCTCTTCGTAGAAATACCTTGATACGTTGCAAGCGGTCTGGGTGTTGCCGGGATTCTCTTTGGCGAAAACATAGGCGCTGCTCGCCTTCGTAAGCAATTCTGACGCAAACTTAGGGTTAATCCCTTTGAACACCTCATAGCCGAGGGCGAAAGAAGAAGCGAACTTGCCTGCCGTAGAAGCCGCACCTGTGGTTCTGTTCTTGCCATATTTACCCAATCCCTGAGGTTTTCCAGTCAGAAAATACACTGGTCTTCCGTTGCCGGGACCCCAACCGTAATCGGCGAGGTCGAACTGAGGAGGTTTAAAACCTATATGGTCTCTGTCATCCGCAATCTGATTATACATCTCCTTATCCTTAGGGTTCATTTTGACCAACCAGTCCAGTCCCCACTTAGCCTGATCCAGAATATCAGGAATTCCATTCGCACCAGGCCTGCCGTTAGCGTCGAACTTGTCTTTAAAAAGCGACTTATCCTCAATCTTATTATAAGCGAACAGCATCTGATAGGTAGCCGTAGATGAGGTAGTCTGATACTGTAAGAAGTCTGACGCGTCATGCCATCCGCCACGCACGTCAATCTGCTCACCGCTACGGGTAGGATGATCCACGATATAACCGTCTTTCTGGTGGCAGACCGTATCTGTGAACGGATTGTAGCCACACTGTTGCTGACGCATATAATACAGCAGAATATCCGCCGCTCCGTCATACACATCAGCGCCTATTTTAACATTCGGAGACTTTACTCCCCTGAACAAAATATAATATCCGCCCGGAGTCTCCAATTCGCTGAAGTCCAATCTATAAGCCTCTTTCAACGCCCATTTTTCAGGATTAGCTTCAAGGGCTTTGCCGGTGAAAACTATCTCATCCGTGACAGCGTCACAAACTGCGAACATCTCATCGTTTTCGCCTTCCTTTGAGACAGATGATTTCTGTGTGAACTTCGAAAAATCCACTGACGAAGGACGAGTCACCCATGCGGTCTGCCCGGAAGCGTGCACTTGCTGATTATATGCCGCATTCTCATCCTCAAGGATATAGACAGCGACCTTTACAGATTTCGGAAGATAACCTACATAATTGATTCTGATGTGCCCTTCAGGCTGACTTTGAGCATAAGCGGCCATTGTAAAAATGGCAAGTAGAAATGTTAAAACAGCTTTTTTCATATCAAAATACTTTGTCCGCAAAAATAGCATTCAACGGGCGCAAATGCAATTTAATAATGACTATATTTGAGCCTACGGCATATATAGCTTCAGTCTCGGCTGAAAAATTGTCCGTGCGCTTTTTCTGCCCTCGACTTTCGCTATATTTGTAATCAATGCAGTCTTGCGATTGTTGAGCAGCTGCAATCCCGTATTGAAGAATAACATATCTTACAATGAATAATTTCTGGAAAACTTTTTTGGCGGCCTTGCTTGGTACTTTGGCCGCATTGATTCTGAATGTAATCCTGTTTTTTGTAATCATCGGCGCACTATCAGCGACATTGTCGTCACCGGGAGCGGCACCTATTGTGGCAAAGAACTCTATACTTAAGATTGACTTGTCGAAGCCTATCGGCGAACGCACGATTGACGCTTCCGCTTCGTTTGACTTATCATCACTCTATTCAGGTATGCCTGAATCTGTCATAGGTATCAGGGATGCCGTCAACTCAATCTCGGCAGCCGCAGACGATCCGTCAATCAAGATGATCCTCTTGACCAACAGCTATCTTACAAATTCGGGATTCGCCGCATTAGAAGAGTTGAGAAACGCCCTTGAGAAATTCCATGACAGCGGCAAACCTATCATAGCATACGGCATGAACTATACTATCGGAGGGTACTACATTTCAAGTATCGCCGACAAAGTATACATTCACGACGACGGGAACGCCCAAATACTGGGACTTGGCTCCAATATGTTGTTTTTCAAGGATTTGCTTGACAAATTAGGAATAGATGTACAACTCATCAGGCACGGCAAGTTCAAGGCCGCCGCAGAACAGTTCATCCGTAGCGATATCAGTAAGGAGAATCGCCAGCAGAATGAAGAGATGATGAACTCAATCTGGAACAACTGGGCTGACGCCATCTGCAAGAGCCGCAATATAGAAAGATCTGCACTTGACTCAGCGATTGACGACCTCAAGATCGGTGACGCACGTTCATTCGTCGCCAACAAGTTAGCCGACAGTACCTTGAGCGGTATCGAGATGGCTGACCGTTTGGTAGAACTTACTGGTGTGAAGAAAAGTGACGACTTGAAATTCATCTCGCTGATGAACTATAACAAGGCACGTGTTCCGGCGGTCAACAAGAGCAAAAACAAGATCGCTATCCTCTATGCTGAGGGTGAAATAACCATGAACGGTTCAAAAGGTCTTGCAGCCGCAAGATTTATTCCGACAGTTAAAAAGATCGCCGCTGACTCCTCAATCAAAGCTGTCGTATTCAGAGTCAGCTCCCCTGGCGGAGACGCTCAGGCTGCGGAAGTAATCCGCGAGTCCATTCAGGAACTTCGCAAAACAAAACCTGTAATCAGCAGTTTCGGAGAATATGCCGCAAGCGGAGGATATTGGATTTCAGCACAGACAGACAAAATCATATCTGATGCAAATA
>CAMGTS010000071.1 GCA_946062035.1 uncultured Bacteroidales bacterium | reverse complement strand
TTTTGATGTCGCTGAAGCCGTATCGGAAAGGGGAGTTAATGTTATGGTTCTTCCGGGCATCCCGTTAGGTTCGCAAAATCCGGGTCAGGTTGAACTTCCGTATTGCATTCACACTACACAACAAACTCAGTTTTTAGTACTCAGGGACATTGTCAATTCATTAAAAAAACAGGGGATAACCAAACTCCTGATAATGAGCGGTCATGGCGGCAATATCTTCAAGGGAATGATCCGAGACCTTAACATCGAAGATCCTACGGTGACGATCTGTCATAACGAATGGTTCTCCTTTATCCCAAGAAGCGAGTATTTTGAGGAGAAGGAGGATGACCATGCCGGCGAACAGGAGACTTCCGTGATGCTCCATTACTATCCTGAGTTGGTCGATATGTCTCTTGCCGGTGACGGAAACTTCAGACGTTTTGCAATTGAGGGACTGAACAAGAAAGTAGCCTGGGCTCCGAGAGCCTGGGCGAAGACTACTTCAGATACTGGCGTAGGCTACCCTAAAAAAGCGACGGCGGAGAAGGGCAGAAGGTATGTCGAGGCTGTTTTGCCCAAAATCATAGATTTTGTTACGGAATTTGCCAAAAGCGATTCTTTATATTAAATTCGCACCGCTTAAAATTCAGCCGGTTAGGCTGGTTTATAAATAATGTTTAACTACTAAATAGTAAATTAAAATTATTATGGAAGAAAATCAGAAAGTCGAGAACGTGGAGCAGGTAGAAGCTCCCGTTGCCGAAGTAAAGGAGGAGGTCGTAGTTGCCGCTCCTAAAAAGAAAAAATCTAACGTCTCAATCGCACCTGACAAATTTGACTGGGATGCATTTGAGAACGATGAGAACTATGGCGGTTCTAAAGAGGAGTTGGAGAAAGCCTATGGCGAGTCTCTCTCTAAAGTCATTGAAAACGAAGTTGTTGAAGGTACAGTAACAAGCATCTCAAAAAGAGAGGTTGTTGTAAATATAGGTTACAAGAGTGAGGGTGTTATCCCTTATACTGAGTTCCGCTACAACCCTGACCTCAAAGTAGGTGACAAGGTTGATGTTTATGTCGAGAACGCAGAGGATAAGAAAGGACAGCTCATTCTTTCACACAAGAGAGCTTGCGCTCTTAAATCTTGGGATAGAGTTAACGAGGCGTTCGATAATAATGAAATCGTTAAGGGTTATATCAAGGCTCGCACTAAGGGCGGTATGATTGTTGATGTATTCGGAATCGAGGCGTTCTTGCCTGGTTCACAGATCGATGTAAAGCCTATCAGAGATTACGATGTATTCGTTAACAAGACAATGGAATTCAAGGTTGTGAAGATCAACCACGATTTCCGTAATGTCGTTCTTTCTCACAAGGCTCTTATCGAGGCAGAGCTTGAGGCTCAGAAGTCGGCTATTATCAGCAAATTGGAGAAAGGCCAGGTACTTGAGGGTACTGTCAAGAACATCAGAGAGTACGGTGTATTCGTTGATCTTGGCGGCGTAGATGGTCTTATCCACATTACAGACCTTTCATGGGGCAGAATCAGCAATCCAGAGGAGGTCGTTAAATTGGATCAGAAGATCAATGTCGTTATCCTTGACTTTGATGAGGAGAAGCAGAGAATCGCTCTCGGTATGAAGCAGCTTACCAAGCATCCTTGGGATTCTTTGGATCCGGATCTTAAGGTAGGCGATAAGGTTACAGGTAAGGTTGTCGTTCTTCAGGACTACGGCGCATTCGTTGAGATCCAGCCGGGTATCGAGGGTCTTATCCACGTATCAGAGATGAGCTGGTCATCACACCTCAGAAGTGCGCAGGATTTCCTTAAACTTGGTCAGGATGTTGAGGCTCAGGTTCTTACTCTTGATAGAGACGAGCACAAGATGTCTCTTGGCATCAAGCAGCTCAAACCGGATCCATGGGCTACGATTACAGATAAATATGCTGTAGGCAGCAAACATACCGCTATCGTCAGGAACTTTACCAACTTCGGTGTATTCGTTGAGTTGGAGGAGGGCGTAGACGGTCTTGTACACGTCAGCGATTTGTCTTGGACTAAGAAAGTAAAGCATCCGTCTGAGTTCACAGCTCTCGGCGAGAAGTTCGAGGTTGTCGTTCTTGAGATTGATCAGGAAAACCGCAGACTTTCATTGGGTCACAAGCAGTTGGAGGAGAATCCTTGGGATAACTTCGAGGCTGTTTATACTCCTGGTTCTATCCACGAGGGTACAGTTGTGTCATTCAATGAGAAGGGTGCTACAGTCGCTCTTGAGCAGGGCATCGAGGGATTCGCTCCTTCAAAGGGTCTTGTAAAAGAGGATGGTTCAACAATCGCCGCTGGTGAGAAGATTGACTTCAAGGTAATTGAGTTCAATAAGGGTTCTAAGAAGATAATTCTTTCTCACACAAGAATCGCTGAGGACAAGAAGAGAGCTGAGGCAGGTGAGATCATCAAAGAGAAGAATGCGGAGGCTGAGAACACAAAGAAGGCCGTTAGAAAGATCAAGGCTAATGTCGAGAAGACAACTCTCGGTGACATCTCTGAGCTTGCGAACCTCAAAGAGATGATGGAAGCCAAAGAGGATACCAAATAATACGGAATTCAAGTGGAATTTTCTCTGACGACATTGGGAACGGCTTCGGCCCGCCCGACGTCCGGCAGATATCCAAGCGCTCACATACTCACTGTAGGTGGGCGCTTGTTTTTATTGGACTGCGGAGAGGGGGCACAGATGCAGATTGTCCGCAACAGGATATCAATAGCACGGATTGACAATATATTTATTTCTCATTTACACGGAGACCATGTCTTCGGGCTGTATGGCCTTTTGTCCACACTGAGTATGATGGGCAGGACCACTCCTCTGCATATCTACGCTCCTGCCGGAATAGAGAAAATAGTAAATTCCTTGAAAGAGCTTTTCGGAGATCTGATGTATGAAGTTGTAATTCATAATATCAGATGCGGCGAACCTACCCTTGTCGAAGAGTTCAGGCAATTGGAGATATGGGCGTTTCCTTTGTATCACAGAGTTGAGACTTACGGCTATATTTTCAGGGAGAAAGTCCCTCCATTGAATGTGTATAAACCCGCTATAGAGAAGTTTAATCTTACTCTTGAGGAAATCGCAAGACTTAAAGAGGGGACTGATGTCGTCAGGGTAGCGGAAGATGGTACCGAGTATACTCTGCCGTGCAATGAGTTGACTTATAAACCATTTCTCCCTCGGAGCTTTGCATATTGCAGCGATACGACCCCTTTCGCCAAGCTTTCCGGTTGGCTCAAGGGAGTTACCATGATTTATCATGAGGCTACATATTCATCTGAATTTAAGGAACTTGCAAAAAGTAATTTCCATTCTACATCTCAGGATGCCGCCAGATGTGCGGCTGCGGCGGGTGCGCAAAAGCTGATCCTTGGGCACTATTCTTCCCGTTACAAGACTCTTGATACCTTACTTGAAGAGGCGAAAGAGATTTTTCCTGAGACCTATCTCTCTAAAGAGGGTATGAATTTTGATATCCCTCTTCAAAAAGGAGATTTTTCAAGTGAAAAGAAGTTTTAAGACGATTTTATTTGTGCTCACTATAAGTACTTGTTTATCAGTTGAATATGTGAGCGCACAAAGCTATCTAAGGCAGCCTCAGGTTCAGCCTACGCTGAGTTATAATTCTCAGGCTTTGAATTTCTATACTCAAAAGCTCAAACAGACACTCTTCCTGCTTTACAACGGCTATGTCGATACGGTAAACCTCAATGAAGTTACCGAGAAGGCTGTTATTAAGGTTATGGAGGAGTTAGACCCTCATTCTCAGTATATTTCAGCCAAAGATGTCAAAGAGATGGAAGAACCGTTGCTTGGCAAATTCGAGGGTATCGGAATTGAATACGCCATAATACGTGACACTCTGACTGTCCAGAGCGTCATTCCCGGAGGCCCGTCTGAAAAGGTAGGACTTAAGGCCGGCGACAAATTGAATGAGGTCGACGGAAAAGTTGTCAGTGGAACCGGTCTTACCCAGACAAAGGTTCTGAAGCTTCTAAGAGGAGATAAGGGGACTAAGGTAAGAATAGGGGTTCTGAGGGGCGGGCAAAAGCACGAAGTTGTAATTACCCGAGATAAGATTCCTTTGAATACAGTAACTTCTTCTTACGAAATCAAACCAGGTATATGGTATTCACGCCTGAGCAATTTCGGAGCTGAGACTTACGACGAGCTTATGAATCCGATAAAGAATCATCCGGGAGCTTTAAAGGGGTTGATTCTGGATCTGAGAGGCAATGGCGGTGGTTATCTTCACATCGCTCTGAGAATTGTAAACGAGTTCATGGAAAGGGGGCAGTTGATTCTTTATTCCGAGGGAAGAGCCGTGAAACGCACTAATGATTTCGCTGATGGCAGCGGTACTTTGAAGAGAATGCCTGTGGTGGTATTGATTGACGAAAATTCTGCATCTGCTTCGGAAATCGTTTCAGGAGCCATACAGGATTGGGACAGAGGAGTTATAATAGGCAGGCGTTCGTTCGGAAAAGGTCTTGTGCAGCAGGAGTTCGCTTTGCAGGACGGTAGTCGTTTGAGACTGACTGTGGCAAGATATCACACTCCGAGCGGTAGGGTGATCCAGTCTCCTTATGAGATGGGAAAGAGCGACAAGTACTACGAGAATTTTGTCAAAAGATACTCCCGGGGAGAAATTTTCAACGCTGACAGTATAAAGCTTAACGACTCTCTTAAATTCAAGACCTTACGCCTTAACAGGACGGTTTATGGCGGCGGTGGCATAATGCCTGATATTTTTATTCCAGTTGATACTTCATATTATTCCAAAGGATACCTGAACGCAGTCAACAGAGGCTATATGTCTGATTTTGTGACTATATATTCTGACAGGCACAGAGTTGAGTATGAGTCTGTCTACGGCAGCCCGACTTCAGACGCCTCGTTTGAGAAGTTCTGTAAGGATTATGTGGTCACCGATGAGTATTTCGCTGAATTCCTGAAGTATTGTGAGGAGAAGGGTGTCAAATTTACCGAGGAAGATCTCGCAAAGTCGTCAACAGAGATTCGTAAGAATCTTAAAGGCTTGATAATCAGAAATATTTATGGGTTAGACAAGTATATCCGTTGGGCGAACCTTTATGATAAGGAGGTCCAAAGAGCCTTGTCCGAATTGCATAAGACACAATGGCGGTAATCGTATTGTAGCATATATTCAGACAGCCCCGGAGAGTTTAACTTCCGGGGCTGTCGCCTATATATTCTGATTGCCTGTCAATCAGAGACTTCAATTACTTATTGTCAATGTTGACAACTTTATAATTCTGTGTGCCAAGGCCGATTTTCTCAGCGTATTCGATAATATGTGTGCCATGACGCTGCTTGATTCTCTCGATAAGGTCTGTATTGTCGTTCCCCTCCTCAGGAGTTACATTGAATACCTTGTCTGTGCAGAACTTATCCAACGCTACCGGATCCAAAGATGCGGCGATACCCATATCTTTCAACTTTGGCTCGGCAGGATTTGCATCGCAGTCGCAATCGATTGACATATTGGTCATGACGTTGATATATACGATATTCTTTCCGAAATAGTCGGCTACGGACTGTGCGGCAGCGGCCATAGACTCGATAAACGGATCATTCTTCTCAGGAGCCTGATCCCATCCTTCAGGGACATTAGCCCAAAGTTCTTCTTTCTTATGGGTCTTTCCTGCGGTGTGGATATATGCCTTTCCGTTTGATGAAGCTACACCGATAGACTGATTCTTAAGTACTCCGCCGAATCCGCCCATCATGTGCCCTTTGAAGTGGGCGAGATTGATCATGAAGTTGTATCTCTTCAGATGGTCGCCTACCAAGTTGAACTTGATCCATGTCGTGTCCTGTACAGGGATAGAGAATTCGCCCTCCTCATCCATGATGTCGACATTGGCTATTTTATCGAATCCGTGGGCCTTGATGGTCTCCCAATGGTCCGCTGTGGTGTTTCGCTTCCCTTCGTAAGCGGTATTGCACTCAACGATAGTTCCGTTGACTTTTTTGACAAGCTCACCGATAAGTTCAGGTTTCAAGTAGTTGTGCCCGCCGAGTTCTCCCGTACTGATTTTTACCGCTACGCTGTCAGTAGGGGTGACTCCTAACGCCTCAAATACTTTGACAAGGCTTTCGGGTGTTATCTTTTCCGTGTAATAAACAGTCGCGATCTTGCTGGAATCTTCCGCATTTGCGCTTGCGTTTTGATTTGAGCCGCTGCCGCATGACGATAACGCCATTGTGCCGGCAGCCATAACCAAAGCTGTTTTAGACATAAATTTTATGAATTTCATTTATTTGTGTATTTAGATATGTATTCTCGGTATTACAGACCTTTTGGGTCATTGTGTGTTATATCATGAATATCGCACATCTCTCTTATGGTTCGTAGTCAGAGCAGCTATTAGCGTTGGGAAATTCATGGAATGGGCACTTGAGATTCCAGTTCATGTGACGGCAGCTGCTGCAAGAACGTGTTGTTCTACTGCTTCTACTTGAGCCTGTGGAGGATGCGCTCTTGCGACCGATGCTGTCGAATCTGTTTTTTAAGGTTCTGTAAATCGTTATTATTAC